>NZ_RZRA01000055.1:0-11000 GCF_003998945.1 Mesorhizobium sp. M7A.F.Ca.CA.003.01.2.1
GCCTGTGGCACCGGCAGGCCGAGCGCGCCGAGCACGGCGCCGGAGCGGAACTTGTCCTGGCAGAGCGCGAACAGCGCATCGTCGGCGCCGATTGTCTTGAAACCGCCCAGTCGCGCCAAAGCGGGCGCCGCGCCGCCGCGGAAATAGGCGATGCCGTCGGTCAGCGTCCAGACCAGCGTTGTGCTGGGATGCTCGCCGGCGAGCACGCTGGCAGCGTCGTCGAGCCCCACCGGCGCGAACGACAGGCCGCGTGCCTGGCAGGCACGGCCAAGCACGTCGAATTCAGGAGCGAGATCGGTCGACTGCGCCAGATAGGACGCGATTTCGGTTGCGCGCTGCGGCGCATGGCCGTCGGCGACCAGGCGGTCGAAACAAGCCTTTTCCGGCTCATGGATGAGTATCAGTTTCGGCTTACGGCTTGGCATGAGATGAACGATTCCCGGCGGTACGATCACCTACCATCGCATGGTCGAGACGTCAGGCTCTCGCGAAACCGACACGGTGCGGGCGGTGGCGTGACAACGCACCGTCCGACCGTAGAATCCAGTTCGATCAGGCGATCAGCACGCGCGGCTCGAAGCGGCCGTTGACGGGAATATCGAGCAGAAAGGTCATGCCGCCCTGCAGATCCAGCAGACGCTGCTTCTCATCCTTGCCCGACCAGGCGGAGGTGACCGCCAGCCGGTCGGCCTTGGCGCCGACGAAGGCTGGGCAGGATGGCTGCGTCACCGGCATGGCGACCGTGCGGACGAGCTTGCCGTCGGGTCCGTAGGCTTCGATGACGCTGCCGCCCCAGACGGCGTTCCACAGGATGCCGTCGCGGTCGAGCACCGACCCGTCGACATAGCCCTTGGCCGAGCGGTGGTCGACGAACAGCTTGGGCTCACCGGCAGGCAGACCGGTCGCCGGGTCGCAGGCGACGCGCATCAGCATCCCGGTCGAGGTGTCGGTGTAGTAAGCGATCGCCCCATCCTCGGTAAAACAGATCGAATTGGAGACGGTGATGTCCGAAAACAGCTGGCGCAGTTCGCCCTTGAAAAACCAGTAGATCGAACCCGCGCCTTTTTCCTCGCCCTTGCCCATGGTGCCCATCCACAGGGCACCACAGGGATGGACGCGGGAATCGTTGGAGCGCGTGACCGGATTGTCGGCCTCGACAGGCGTGTGCAGCGTCAGCTTGCCGGTCGCGACATCGCGGACATAAAGGCCGGTCTCGGCGGCGATCAGCTGGCGCTTGTCGTCGATGACGGCGATGGCGCTCGCCATTTGGCCAAGCTCATGGACGGTGGTCGCGCCGCCGGACAGCCGCTTTTCCAGAAGCTGGCTGTTGACGATGTCAAACCAGTAGAGCGTATCGGTGGCGGGATCGTAGCTCGGCCCCTCGCCGAGCTGGCAGACGTGATCGGAAAAAACCGAAACGATCGCTTCGCTCATCCTGCTTCTCCGAACACCGCATCCCAGGCCGCGACGGCAGCGTGCGCACGCGCGGCCACCTCGTCGACGCTCATGCCCGGCTTGAACAGGCTGGAGCCCAGACCAAAGGCGGTCACGCCGGCAGCCTTGTAGCCGGCAAAATCTTTTTCAGAGACACCGCCGACGGCGCCGACCAATGTCTGCGCCGGCAACACCGCGCGCATCGCGGAAATGCCGCCGGTGCCCAGCACGCTCGCCGGGAAGAATTTCAGGGCCGAGGCGCCGAGTTTGATCGCCAGGAAGGCTTCGGTCGGCGTGAACACGCCGGGCATCGTCACCATGCCGTAATGCATGGCGCGCGCCATCACCTCGGCATCGATGTTGGGACTGACCAGCAGCCGCCCTCCGGCCTGGTGCAAGCCATCGACATCGGCCGGCGTCAGCACCGTGCCGGCGCCGACCAGCGCCGTTTTCGGCAGCACTTGGACGATGCGGGCGATCGACGAGAACGGTTGCGGTGAGTTCAGCGGCACTTCGATCGCCTCGATGCCGGCGTCGAACAGCGCCTGGCCCATGGCCATCGCCTCGGTGGGCTTGAGCCCGCGAAGGATGGCAACCAGGCCGCGCTTGAGTTTTGGAAACGGTGCGGTCTGGCTCATCGGGCAACTCCAATTCTGGCGATCATGCCGTTCTCGCGCGCCGCCTCGACGAGACCGGCACGCACTGCCTCGTCGGCGTCGACGGCCCGGAGCTCAAGCCCAGCAAGCCCAAGTGCGGCCTGGTAGAGTGCGGCCAGCGCGCCGGAGGCAATCAGCACCACGGGTTCGGCGCCGGCGCCATGCCGGCGGCTGGCGGAGGCGATCTCGCCGCCGATCAAAAGGCCGGACAGGCAGGCGGCGGCATCGTCGGCTTTCAGATCCTGCAGCAGGCCGGCGGCCCGGATCGAAAACAGTCGCGAGGTGATATCGCCGCCTTCGCCCAATGCGGTTTCGCACCAGCGGCGGAAGAACGGATTGTCCGATGTGACGGGCTTCGGATGTTCGCCGAGCGAATGGCGCAGGATCGAGTGCGCGGCAAGCACGGAAAACAGCTCGCCGGTCGGCCAGGTGCCGAAGCCGGTAACGGCGCCATCCTCGACCAGCACCCATTTCGAATGGGTGCCGGGCATGCAGACCAACTGGCGCCCCCTGGCCGGCAGGCCGGCGCCGGCAAGCTGGGTTTCCTCGCCGCGCATGACGTCGGGCGCGTCAGTCAGCCGCTGGGCCAGACCCGGAACGATGCGGATGTCACGGCTCTGTCCGGGCACGCTGGCGGCGCCCGCAAGGATGGCGGTAAGCGGCGCCGGCACGGTGACATAGGGCGCTTCGAGCCAGCCCTGGCGGGACCCGGCCATGCCGCAGATGATGACGGGCAGCGCCGCTGGTGCTCCCATCGCCGCCAGATGCCCTTCGAGGATGGTCGAAAAGCCCTTTTGCTGCGCGGTGATCAGGCCGTCATCGCCGCGGCGTTCGGCAAGCATCTTGCCTTGCCCGTCGATCAGCCAGACCCGCATGCGGGTCGTGCCCCAGTCGACGGCGGCGACCGCCGGTGCGTTGCCGGCTTGGCTCACAGGAAACCTCCATCGACGATCAGCATCTGCGCCGTCAGCATGCGCGAAGCGTCCGAGGCCAGGAACAGCACCGTGCCGACGATGTCGTCGGGCTGCATCACCTGTTTTATGCACTGCTTGGCGACATGGGCGGCAAGCCCCTGTTCGGTCACCCAGAGCTCCTTCTGCCGCTCGGTGATCACCCAGCCGGGTGCGATGGCGTTGACGCGGATGCCGTCCACACCGAGCTTGCCGGCCAGCCCCTTGGTCAGACCGAGGATACCGGCCTTGGCGGCCGTGTAGGAGGGCATGTCGGGGTGGTTGATCAGATAGGACGTCGAGGTGAAGTTGATGATCGAGCCGCCGCCGGCCCGCTTCATGCCCGGCGCCACCGCTTGCGCGGTGAAGAAATGCGGCCTCAGATTAATGGCTTGGTTGTTGTCCCAGAACTCGACCGTCACGTCTTCGACGGCGTGGCGTTCGTCCCAGGCCGCATTGTTGACCAGCACGGTGACATCGCCGTGCGCCTCGGCAGCCTTCGCGGCGGACGCCCGCAGGGCCTCGACATCGCGCAAATCGGTCTTGAGGTAGAGCGGCCGGCGGCCGAATTCTTTCTCGATGCGGTCGGCAAGAGCTGTGCTTGGGCCGTCGGCGATGTCGATGAAGGCGACATTGGCGCCCTGGCGCACAAAACCCTCGGTCAGTGCCGCGCCAATTCCGGAGCCGCCGCCGGTGATCAGCACCGAGGCTCCTTCGAGGTCGGCAAAATGCGCCGATGGCATCATCGTTGTTGTCTCCCAGCGCATGACCCCGAAAATCGGATCGATTTTCGGAAAGGGATCATGCGCAAATGTTAAATGCTACAGCGTCCTTTGCGCGTCTTGAAAGACGCGCGGCGCCGTAGCGTGATCGGCGCGCATCCTAGCCACGCAAGGCGCGCGGGCAAGGGCGAACCGCCGAATTTCAGGGCTTATGTCAGACAAAACGACAATGCGCCGCACCGGATGCGCACGGCAGCACCGTCGGGGTTGGGGATCTCGGAGGACCGCCGGTCAGATCGCCTTGGCGCGCAGGGCGCCGCGGAAGGAATCGCGGAGATAGCCGAGCGTGGCGTCGGCATCGACCGGCTTGCCGAACAGATAGCCCTGTCCGCCGGCGCAGCCAAACTGGACCAGGCGATCGGCCTGCGCTTCCTGCTCGATTCCTTCGGCGACGACGTCCATGCCGAGCCCTTCGCACATTGCGAGGATAGCGCGGATGATGTGTTCCGACGGCCTGTCGTCGAGAATGGAGGAGACGAAGGCGCGATCGATCTTGAGCTTGTCGAAATGGAATTCGCGCAAGCGGCCGAGCGAGGACTGGCCGGTGCCGAAATCGTCTAGCGAGACGCGGATGCCGACGCGGCGCAGATCCTCGACGATCTGCGCGGCCGAGGCCGGGTCGTTCATCAGGCCGGTCTCGGTGATCTCGATCTCCAGCCGGCGCGGATCGAAGCCGGTGCGGTCGAGGATCGCCAGTATGTGCAGGCCGGTGTTCTGGTCGACGAGCTGCGAGGGTGACAGGTTGAACGACAGGAACAGGTCCTTCGGCCAGCTTCTGGCGGCCTCCGTCGCCTTGCGCAGCACCAGCTGCGACAACGGGCCGATGATGCCGCGCTCCTCGGCGATGGGAATGAAGACGGTCGGCGGCACGGAACCCAGGTCGCGGTCGGTCCAGCGCGCCAGCGTCTCGAAGCCGATGGTGCGGCGCGTGGCGAGATCGACGATGGGTTGGAAATGCGGCTCCACTTCGCCGGCCGAGACAGCCCGGCGCAGCGCCTGTTCGATGCGGGTGACGCGCTTGGCCGCTTCTTCCATCTCACGGGTGTAGACGACGACGCGGCCACGGCCGGAACGCTTGGCGTGGTAGAGTGCCGTCTCTGCCTTGTTGATGAGGATTTCCGTGGTCTCGTCGCCCGAATAGAACAACGAGCAGCCGACCGAGGCCGAAAGCCTGGCGGTGCGTTCGCCGACATCGTAGGGCGCCGACAGGATCTCGATCAGCATGCGCGACTTTTCGGCCGCAGCGTCCTCGCTGAATACCATCGGATAGAGAAAAGCAAATTCGTCGGCGCCGATGCGGCAGACCGTGGAATAGCCGTCCATAGAGGCGCGCAGCCGCATCGCGACCTGGATCAGGATGTCGTCGCCGGCCTTGTGGCCGAACAGATCGTTGATCGGCTTGAAGCCGTCGAGGTCGAGAATCCCGACGGTAAAGGGCGCGGGATCGTCGGCTCGGTCGGCGATCAGCCGATCGACCTTGTCGAAGAAGCGGCGATGGTTGCCAAGCCCGGTCAACGGATCGGTGAATGCCAGATCCGTGCTCTCCCTGTTTGCCTGACCGGTGCCAAACGAAGTTTGCATCGGTGTCCCTGTTTTGTGACTTCGGAATTTATTTTCAGACTGGCAGCAAACCCTTTAGGAAACGTATCGCGAAATCGATTTTCCATGGGCAACCGCGACCTGTTTCGAAGGATCGATGTGAGGTGTGCATTCGGGCTCAAGGAACAACGAGGACGCGCAGCCTGGCTCCTGTCACGGAATGACCGGCAGGGCCGAGCTTGCGACTTGCTGATGCCAATCTTCAAAAGGTCGCGATTGGCAGACGGGCAGTGAGCCTGTACAGGCAGGACAGTCGCCCATCAGAGCCGCCGGAGACCCGCCATGAAGCTGAAAATCGCCGTCCAGATGGACCACATCTCCACCGTGTCGATCGCCGGCGACACCTCGTTCGCGCTGTCGCTGGAAGCGCAGCGGCGTGGCCATGAGCTGTTCCACTACACGCCGGATCGGCTGTCGTTGCGCGACGGCAAGGTGTTTGCCCGCATTGAGGAGATGCAGGTGCGCGACGAGAAAGGCAGCCACTATTCGCTGGGCGAGAAGGTGCGCACCGATCTGTCGGAGATGGACGTCGTCCTGCTGCGCCAGGATCCGCCCTTCGACATGAACTACATCACCACCACGCACATCCTGGAGCGCATCCACCCGAAGACGCTCGTGGTCAACGACCCGGCCTGGGTGCGCAACAGCCCGGAAAAGATCTTCGTCACCGAATTTGCCGACCTGATGCCGGACACGCTGATCACCAAGGATCCACTCGAAGTTGCCGCCTTCCGCAAGGAGTTCGGCGACATCATCGTCAAGCCGCTCTACGGCAATGGCGGCGCCGGCATCTTCCATCTGCTGGAGGGCGACCGCAACCTGGCCTCGCTGCTGGAAATGTTCGGCCAGATGTTTCGCGAACCCTATATCGTGCAGCGCTATCTCAAGGACGTGCGCAAGGGCGACAAGCGCATCATCCTGATCGACGGCGAGCCGGTCGGCGCCATCAACCGGGTGCCCGCCGAACATGATTCCCGCTCCAATATGCATGTCGGCGGCCGCGCCGAAAAGACCGAGCTGACGGCGCGCGAACGCGAGATCTGCGCCCGCATCGGGCCGTCGCTGAAGGAGCGTGGCTTCATCCTGGTCGGCATCGACGTCATCGGTGACTACATGACCGAGATCAATGTCACCTCGCCGACCGGCGTGCGCGAGGTCAAACGCTTCGGCGGCGCCGACATCGCCAGCCTGTTCTGGGACGCGGTCGAGGACAAGCGCGGGTAAGCCGTTTTCATTTTGTCTTAACCATGTTCCGTTTTTGCAACCGCGCTCAATTCGGCTGCAACCCACGCGCTCACATGTTCCCGTAATGTTCTTGATTTGACCGAGGATTTGTGATTGTCTGCCCGTGGGGCCATTTCTTGGCCATCGCGTGGGTTGTGGCCTGGGGGCAAAGAAATGGTGGCGCGGGTTCGCACGGTCGCTTTCCAGGGCATCGAGGCCGTGCCGGTCGATGTGCAGGTGATGATCGCGCCCGGCAAGGTCAACATGCACATCGTCGGCCTGGGCGACAAGGCGGTGGCCGAAAGCCGCGAGCGGGTGCAGGCCGCACTGCATGCTTCAGGCCTGTCGATGCCGTCGAAGAAGGTCACGGTCAATCTGGCGCCGGCCGACCTGCCGAAGGAAGGCAGTCACTACGACCTGCCGATCGCGCTTGGCCTGATGGCTGCCCTTGGCGCCATTCCGGGCGACATGCTGGCCGGCTATGTCGTACTTGGAGAATTGTCGCTCGACGGCACGATTGCCGCGGTCGCCGGCGCCTTGCCGGCGGCGATCGCCGCCAATGCCGAGGGCAAAGGCCTGATCTGCCCGTTCGCCTGCGGACCTGAGGCGGCCTGGGCTGGAAAGGATTTCGACATTCTGGCACCGCGCAGCCTGATTGCCATCGCCAATCATTTTCGCGGCACGCAGGTGCTGTCGCGCCCCGAGGCCGGCATCCACGCCGCCGCGCTGGATTTGCCCGACCTCGCCGACATCAAGGGCCAGGAGACCGCCAAGCGGGCGCTGGAAGTGGCGGCCGCCGGCGGGCATAATCTTCTCATGATCGGCCCGCCGGGCTCGGGCAAATCGATGCTGGCGCAGCGGCTGCCGTCGATCCTGCCGCCGCTGGCGCCGAAGGAATTGCTCGAAGTCTCGATGATCGCGTCGGTGGCGGGAGAGCTCGGCGAAGGCAAATTGACTGACCGGCGGCCGTTCCGCGCGCCGCACCACTCGGCCTCGATGGCGGCGATGGTCGGCGGCGGCATCCGCGCGCGGCCGGGCGAGGTGTCGCTGGCCCATCACGGCGTGCTGTTCCTCGACGAGTTTCCCGAGTTCACGCCGCAGACGCTCGATGCGCTCGCGCTGGATGGTGCGGGCGCTTCGAGCGGCTCGGCGCCACCCGCGCCACCACCAACGCGCATTGCGCGCCCTCGGTCATCGAGGAGATCGCCATGCCGGACGCCGCCGGCCTGTCGCTGCTCAAGGACGCCAGCGAAAAGCTCGCCTTTTCGGCGCGAGCCTATCACCGGGTGCTGAAGGTGGCGCGGACACTCGCCGATCTCGACGCCAGCGAAACCGTCGGCCGCATCCATCTGGCCGAAGCGATTTCCTACCGCATGAGCTCGGAGCGGGTGGCGCAGGCGGCGTAGATCACTCGCCGCCCGACAAGCCGACTCTGCCACACCACCTTCCGCAATCACGCCATAACCGTCATCCGACGAATCGGCCATCTCCGCACTGCGGCGGACCTGATTGTCCGCTTGGTCGACGTCCTCACCACCCAACGGCCCCCACCGACCGGGCGCCGGCCGTTTCTCCGTCTTCGGGGGCGTGGACGTCATCGCATCGGACCAAAGTCTTGGTCTCCGCATTGGGAATTCCTTATTTAGATAATGTGAATATGATTGCGGTCGGGGAGTCCGCTATGTTCGTTGACTACTACGAAGTTTTGGAAGTCAGCCCGAACGCCAACTCGGAAACGCTGGAGCGCATATTTCGCTATTTTGCGATGCGCTATCATCCCGACAATCGCGAAACCGGCGATGAAGCCCGCTTCAGTGAAATCGTGGAAGCCCACAACACGCTCAAGGATCCGGTCAAACGCGCTCAATACGACATCGCGTATAGGGACCATGCCGGCCTTCGCCGCGAATTGACCGAGGAAGCCAGCAACAGCAAAGGCATCGAGCGGGATGTCGTGATCCAGGCCAGGCTGCTGTCGCTGCTTTACGCGAAGCGCCGGCACGACGTCAGCAATCCCGGGATCGGGGATGTGGAGCTCGAACGCCTGTCAGACTGTCCGCGAGAGCATCTCGAGTTTCATCTCTGGTATCTAAAAGCGAAGGGCTGGATAGCAAGAGTGGAAAACGGGACGATCGCGATTACGGTGGAAGGCGTCGATAGGGTCAACTCCGAACACCGTCGCGATCCCACCATCCGGCTCCTGGACCATACAGCTTCCTGACGCCTCACCTCCGGAGGAAGTCAGGCCGAAGACCTGCCGCCCCATTCACGGCAGGGACTGGCCTCTTCAGCCCTGCTGCGCCTTCAGTTCCAGCCGCCGCGCGTGCAACACCGGCTCGGTGTAGCCGTTGGGCTGGGCGCGGCCCTTGAATACCAGGTCGCAGGCGGCGAGGAAGGCTATCGACTTGTCAAAGTCGGCCGCCATCGGCTCGTAGAGCGGGTCGCCCTCGTTCTGGCGGTCGACGATGTCAGCCATGCGCTTCATCGTCGCCATCACCTGGTCCTCGCTGCACACGCCGTGGTGCAGCCAGTTGGCGATGTGCTGTGAGGAAATACGCAGCGTGGCGCGGTCTTCCATCAGGCCGACATCGTTGATGTCAGGCACTTTCGAGCAGCCGACGCCCTGGTCGATCCAGCGCACGACATAGCCAAGAATGCCCTGCGCGTTGTTGTCGAGTTCCTTCTGGATATCCTCGGGCGACCAGTTCGGCCGCACGGCAACGGGCACCGACAGGATGTCGTCGAGCCTGGCCTTCGGCCGGTTCTTCAGCGCCGCCTGCACGGCGTGAACATCGACCTTGTGATAGTGCGTGGCATGCAGCGTCGCCGCCGTCGGCGACGGCACCCAGGCGGTGTTGGCGCCGGCCTTGGGGTGGACGATCTTCTCCACCAGCATCGCAGCCATCAGATCCGGCATCGCCCACATGCCCTTGCCGATCTGGGCGTGGCCGGCCAGCCCGCATTCCAGCCCGGTGTCGACATTCCACGCCTCGTAGGCGGAAATCCAGGCGGCCTGCTTCATGTCGCCCTTGCGGATCATCGGGCCGGCTTCCATCGAGGTGTGGATCTCGTCGCCGGTGCGGTCGAGAAAGCCGGTGTTGATGAACACGACGCGCTCCTTTGCGGCGCGGATTGCCTCCTTGAGGTTGACGGTGGTGCGCCGCTCCTCATCCATGATGCCCATCTTGATGGTATTTTTCGCCATGCCGAGCAGGGCCTCGACGCGGTCGAATATCTCGACGGCGAAGGCGACTTCGTCGGGCCCATGCATCTTGGGTTTCACGACATACATCGAGCCGGCGCGGGAATTGGCGCGGCGGCCGTTCGGCCCGACATCGTGCAACGCGATCAGCGCCGTCATCGCCGCATCCATGATGCCTTCCGGAACCTCATTGCCGTCGCGGTCGAGGATCGCCGGGCTGGTCATCAGGTGGCCGACATTCCTGACCAGCATCAGCGAGCGGCCGGGCACGGTCAGCGTGCCGCCGGCGGGCGCGGTGTAGGCGCGGTCGGGATTGAGCTTGCGGACAAAACTCTTGCCGCCCTTGGTGATCTCTTCCGCTAGGTCACCCTTCATCAGGCCGAGCCAGTTGCGGTAGACGACGACCTTGTCTGGCGCATCCACCGCCGCGACCGAATCCTCGCAGTCCTGGATGGTGGTCAGCGCCGATTCCAGGATGACATCGGCGATGCCCGCCGGATCGGTGCGGCCGATCTGGTTGTTGCGGTCGATCACGATCTCGATGTGCAGGCCGTTGCGCACAAGCAGCACGGCATCGGGATTGGCGGCATCGCCGCGATAGCCGACGAATTGCCTGGGGTCGGCCAGCGTCGTCGAGCCGGCGCCGGCGCTCAGCCGCAAGGCACCCTGCGCCAGCGACAGGCCATTGACGCCGGCCCATTTGCCGGACGTGAGCGGGGCAGCCTCGTCGAGAAAGGTCTTCGTCCAGGCGACGACCTTGGCGCCGCGTGCCGGATTGAAGGCTTTGCCCTTTTCGGCGCCATCCGTTTCGGGGATGGCATCGGTGCCGTAGAGCGCATCGTAGAGCGAACCCCAGCGCGCATTGGCAGCGTTGAGCGCATAGCGCGCATTCATCACCGGCACGACCAGCTGCGGTCCGGCAACATCAGCAATTTCCGGGTCGACGTTGTCGGTCGACACGCTGAAGGCCGGGCCTTCGGGAACGAGGTAGCCGATCCCTTTCAGGAAGCCCTTGTAGGCCTCCATGTCGACCGGCGCGCCGTGATCGCGATACCAGCCGTCTATCTGTTCCTGGATGGCGTCACGCTTTGCCAGCAGCTCCCGGTTCTTCGGCGCCAGATCATGGACGACGGCCGAAAAACCGTTCCAGAAG
>NZ_RZRA01000560.1:0-3735 GCF_003998945.1 Mesorhizobium sp. M7A.F.Ca.CA.003.01.2.1
CCGCCCTTGTCGGTGCGGCCCTTGCCGGCCATGAAGGCGATGCCGTGGCTGATCAGCCGGTCGGCCGGACCGTCCCAGCCGCGCGCCCGGGCAACGGCGAAGGCATAGACCTGCCTCGCCGTGGTGCGCATGCGCTTGGGCTTCATCAACGGCGAAGCGTCCAGGCCAAGCGCTTCGTGAAAGCCGCCATGGCGTTCGTCGACGCCCGATGTCGACCACAGCGGCAAGGTCTCCTGAAACAGCCAGTGATGCACGCGCCGCCGCCAGGCGCCGCTTTCGATGACGCGGTCATGCGCCGGCGTGAACCTGGTTTCCAGGCGACCCGATTTTTCGAGCTGCTCGACGATCTTCTTGACGTGTTGGCTGTGGCTGACCGGAGCGACGAAGGTGGCATCCGATGTCGAAACGATGGCGATGTCCTTCATGCCGATCGCCGACAGCAGGCGGCCGTCACTGCGAATGTAGGAATTCTCGCAATCGATGGCGACGACGTCGCCGATGATGACATTGCCCCGGTCGTCGGCGGGGCCGACATCGAGCAGCGACTGCCATGAGCCGAGATCGTTCCAGCGGAAGCCGGCCGGCACCATCGCGATGTCTTTTGCCCGCTCCATGATGGCGTAGTCGATCGAGTTCGACGGAATGGCGGCGTAGAGTTCTAGCGGCATGTAAAGGCCGGACAAATCCGATGTCGCTGCCTTGTACGCTGCTTCGGTGGCCTGCCAGATATCCGGCTGGAACGCTATGAAGGCATCACGCATGGCGCTGGCGCGAAAAAGGAAGATACCGGTGTTCCAGTAGAAATTTCCGGCCTTGAGATAGCTTTGCGCAGTCGCAAGATCCGGCTTTTCGACGAAGCGCGACACGTCGAAGATGCCGCCGCTTTCGGCCGCAACCTCGATATAGCCGTAGCCGGTCTCGGGCTGTGTCGGCCTGATGCCGAACACCACCAGCCGGCCGCTACGCGCTGCCTCGGTGCCGGCTTCGACGCTCTGCCAGAACTGGCGCGGGGTCGATATCTCATGGTCCGACGGCACCACCAGCACCAGGCTGTCGCCGAACTCGGACAGTGTGCGCAGCGTCGCCAGTGCGACGGCGGCGGCTGTGTTGCGCCCGGTCGGCTCGAACAGCGGCCCGCCGCCGGCGAGGTCGAGGCCGGCAAGATCGGCGTGAACGCGGTCGGCATGGCGCTCCGCGGCAATCAGGAAGATCGGCGTTTCGCCTTCCGGCCGGGCCGTCAGCCGGCGCAAGGTCTTGGCCAGCATCGAGCCGTCGCCGGACAGATCGTGGAACTGCTTGGGATTGTCCTCGCGCGACAGCGGCCACAACCGCGAGCCGACCCCGCCGCTCATGACAAAACTGACAATCCGCTCGGTCATTCAACCACCATTCAAAAGGTCTGGTTGTAGGCGCCCACCTCGGGGCTGCGGCGCAGCACGGTGTCGACAGCCTCGAACATCTCCCGTCGACGCTGCGACGACACCGGGCTTTCGACGACCACGACCAGTTCCGGCTTGTTCGACGAGGCGCGCACCAGTCCCCAGGTGCCGTCGTCCGCGACAACGCGCGCACCGTTGACGGTGATGA
Source organism: Mesorhizobium sp. M7A.F.Ca.CA.003.01.2.1 (assembly GCF_003998945.1). Lineage (NCBI taxonomy): Bacteria > Pseudomonadati > Pseudomonadota > Alphaproteobacteria > Hyphomicrobiales > Phyllobacteriaceae > Mesorhizobium > Mesorhizobium sp. M7A.F.Ca.CA.003.01.2.1. The sequence goes on from NZ_RZRA01000560.1 coordinate 1,588, forward strand.
GGTCGGCGATCTTCTGGCCCGCAAAAACCGTTCCATCCCGCTTCATGGCCTGAAAGTCGGCAACCACCCGCTCGACAACGCCATACTTCACATCGTCCGCGCAGTGCGACGACATGGTCGGCGTGCCGAAGGTCAGCGGCAGCGCGCGGTATAGATCGGCCATCGAACTGCCGGGGCTGCGGTCCAGCATCTGGCAGATGGCAATGGCGGTGACCAGCCCATCGTCATAACCCCGCCCGATCGGCGGGTTGAAGAAGAAATGGCCCGACTTTTCGAAACCGGCGACGGCGCCAAGCTCGGCGACGCGGCGCTTGATGTAGGAGTGGCCGGTCTTCCAGTAGTCGGTGACGGCGCTGTTGGCGCGCAGCACGCTGTCTGTGTTGAACAGGCCGGTCGACTTGACGTCGACGACGAAGGTCGAGCCCGGATGCTGGCTGGAGATATCGCGCGCCAGCATCACACCGACCTTGTCGGCAAAAATCTCATTGCCCTCATTGTCGACGACGCCGCAGCGGTCGCCGTCACCGTCGAAGCCAAGGCCGACATCGGCTCCAGTCTCAAGCACCTTGTCCCTGATGGCATGCAGCATCTGCATATCCTCGGGATTGGGATTGTAGCGCGGAAAGGTGTGGTCGAGTTCGACATCGAGCGGGATGACCTCGCAGCCGATGCGCTGCAGCGCTTGCGGCGCGAAGGCGCCGGCGGTGCCGTTGCCGCAGGCGGCGACCACTTTCAGCTTTCGGGTGATGCGCTTGTCCTCGGTCAGATCGTCGAGATAAGTAGCGCGAAAATCGCGAACGAAATCGTAGGAGCCGCCGCCGACGAGATCGAAATCGCCGGCCAGTACAATCTGCTTCAGCGCGCTCATCTCTTCCGGCCCGAAAGTCAGCGGCCGCGCCGCACCCATCTTGACGCCGGTCCAGCCATTCTCGTTATGCGAGGCGGTGACCATAGCGACCGAAGGCACGTCCAGTGCGAACTGGGCGAAATAGGCCATCGGCGACAACGCCAGTCCGATGTCCCTCACCCGAGCGCCTGCAGCCATCAAACCGGACACCAGCGCCAGCTTGATGCCAAGCGAATAGGAGCGGAAATCGTGCCCGGTGACGATATCGGGACCGGCACCGACACGGCGGATCAGCGTGCCAAGCCCCATTCCGAGCGCCTGGACGCCATTCAGATTGAGCTCCGGCAGTTGCGCGGAGCCGGGATGGCCAAACCACCAGCGCGCATCATATTCTCGAAAGCCGGATGGCTTGATCAGCGCTTCGGTTTCGAACTCGAAACTGTTGGGCCGGGCGTCGCCAACGATGCTGAAGGACAAGACTGGAAAACTCCGAGTGGCGGAAATTACGAGTTGTCGAGGACTGCGGCTTAGCACAGAAGGCTTTAAGCCACGTTTATCCCAGGAGGGAATCCGAGCCTTTCGGGCTATGCTCGACGAAAGCCGATGAAATGCGACAGAAGTGCTGCCATGCCGCTTGCAGGAACGAAGTGTGGCGGCTATAAGCCCGCGGTCTGGTCACGGAGTGTAGCGCAGCCTGGTAGCGCACCTCGTTCGGGACGAGGGGGTCGCAGGTTCAAATCCTGCCACTCCGACCAGAAAAAACAAAGAGTTAGCGCATCCCGACTTCGGCGCTCCACCTGCCCCTCAAGCGAGATTACTCGCGTCTCCCCGCCGGCCGACAGCGATGCCTGTTGCACTGGACAGCAACCAGACGGTCAACCGGCCGCTTTATGCCTTCATACGTGCGCTCGCGGACAGATTCCGGAAAACATCTCAACTGGCACGCGCGTCCGGCTAGCGGAGGCCAAAAAAGCTCAAGATCGCTATCACGATGACCACAGCTCCAACGAGCCAAATGATATTGTTCATGATCTCTCTCCTGTTGCCTGGGGGAAGCCCGCGCCTCTGGCGGAGAACGCGGGCCGACCAGTCTTTGCCGACTGATCCGCAGCAGACACCAAATCGTGATCCCGGCTGCGAGAAATAAAACCATCAGGCACGTCTAATGTTCCGTCGTTGACGAGATCCGGCGATGACCAGTGAACGTTCGGGCCGATGCCGGACCACCGGAACCAAAGTGATCAGGGGCAGTTAATCCAATGAAGGGCTAATTAAGAAAATGGAGAAATTGCAATGAAAAC
>NZ_RZRA01000561.1:0-3726 GCF_003998945.1 Mesorhizobium sp. M7A.F.Ca.CA.003.01.2.1
GTTGGCCGCACCGCCGGCAGCGCAGAGAGCTTTCTTGGCCACTATTCCGAGGCGATGAAGAGTGCCGGCGCCGCCGGCCTGGTCTGGGATGAAGCCAATCTCGCCGAGTATCTCAAGGCCCCAAAGCTGAAGGTGCCGGGCAACAAGATGGCCTTCGGCGGCCTGACCAATGACGACGACATCGCCAATGTCATCGCCTATCTGAAGGCCGATCCCAAGCCTTGATCCGCTGTTCATCAGCTCTGTAAAACCGGCTTTCCCCTCGCATATCGCGGCCGCGATTGCTTCAGTCGTTTGCCGAATACAAAGGCATCCGTGCGCCCTCGGCTTGCCGCATGAAAGTTCAATGACAGCTGAACTACGGCTGGCAGGCAAGCTAATCACGCCAGGCCCCCGCCTTCACTGGTTTTCAAGACCCTGATGGATTCTTTTGTTTTCACGCCGCCCTTGTTGTCACGTCTTTCAATCCCCCGATGCCCCACATATATTCGCCGCTGTTCGCGACCAGCGACGTCATGCCGAAGCGGGAGGCCCCAATGGCGACATTGCAGAATTTCGACGCCGAAATTGCCAAGACCAAGCAGGTCGTGCAGGACATGCGCTCCAAGATCGAGCAGTCCGGCACCATGCTTGATACGCTCGCCACATCGGACAAGAAGATCGGCGACGCCAATTTCGACCTCGAGAACGCCCGCATCGAGGATGTGCTGAAGCAGCAAAAGGTGATGGAAGGCAACATTGCCGACCTGATCATCGGCCTGGAGGACGCCACCAACGTCTTCGGCTCCGAGTTCGAGAGCATGAAGAACTACACCGGCTGGGAAAAATTCATCGGTATCTTCTCCAGCCAGAGCAAGCAGCGCATGCGCACCGACCGCGTCCGCAACATGTCGCTGGCGGGCAATCTGCAGGAATTGCTGGTCAAATCCGACACCATCGTCGGCATATTGAAGGCGCAGAAAGAGGTCCTCGACCAGCGCTACAAGACCTCGGAAACCAGCCTGTCGCAGGTGATCGAGCGCCGCAAGACCACCATGACCAACCTCGAAGCCGTGCAGAAGCGCATCGAGGAGCTCAACCCGATGCTGCTCGACATCGAAAACAAGATCGCCGCTTCGACCAGCCAGAAGGACCGCACGCAGCTCGAAGGCGAACGCTCCAAGCTGGCGACGGAATACAACGAAAAGCAGGCCAAGGAGCAGGAGCTGCTGGCCGAGAGCCAGACGCTCGAGCGCTACACCTCGATGTTCCAGACCTTCGTCGATTCGCTCAACAACCAGATCGCCGCGCAATCGACGCTGATCAACAAGCTGACCATCGATACCGAGCAGCGCATCGTGCTCTACAAGGCGCTGGAAGATTCGCTGAAGACCGCCGCCCAGCAGGACGTCGCCCACAAGATCAACACGCTGGGCAGCCAGGTCGACAACACCGCCGAGGAAACCATGGCCGGCATCGGTGCTGCTTCGCAAAAACACATCGGCGACCTACTCGAGATGCACGAGAAGAACATGGTCGCCACCGCCGACATCCAGCGCCGCAAGAAGCTGGCCGACGATGCCTTTGCCCGCCGCTTCGACGAGGTGCTGAAGAAGCACAATTCGGCAAACTACGTGCAGTCTTAGGGGTGATAGGACTGCCCGCGAGCGCACAGGCATGACCCCCGAAAACGAAGCGGCGGCACGATATTTCTCCGCCATCACGGCCGCGCTGAGCGGCCTTGAAGTGTTCATGCGCGACGATCGCTCGCCGCTTTACCGGCACGGCATCGTCGCCAAGATCGTCGCCGAATACATCGCCCGGCTCGACAAGTCGTTTTCCTGCTGGCGCAACCGGCTGGGCTTCATGGACACGTTCCGCATTTCGCGGGCCGAAAGCGGATTCCCGGTGTTCCAGAACCTGCTCGAACTGGAAAACGACCGCCGCCAGGCCGACGCGCGGCTTGCCAACATCCCGCTCGCCGGCGAATTGCGCGAGGAAATGGCCGACTTCATCCTGCGCCACAAGGAATTCCCCGAGGCGCTGCAGAAGTCGATGGCCGAGCGGCTCTATCTCGAGGACGTGAAAAGCGAGAACACCTTCGGTTCCTTCACGCTGGCGCAAACCGCCAAGGTCTCGGTCAATCCGAAGACGGGACGGCCCTATTATCTCGTCCATTGGGCGACGTTCGACGGCAGCGCCAACCTGCCTCTGGTCTACATGGTGACGGTGGAGGATTCTTCCGACGCGATGATCCGCCAGCTTGTCGACAGGAACGGCAAACTCAACGAGACGGTCGACATTCCGCTGCCGGTCGACGGCCTGCTCAATCCCGAGCTTGCCCATCGTTTCGACGATTTCACCGAGAAGAACTCCGCCTATACGCTGTCGCCGGCGACCATCGCGGTCAACCTCGACAAGGATTTCGAACCGCTGCACCCCAAGCAGCTGCGCCGCGTCGTGCTCGGCCCGTTCTATTCGGTGGGGATTACCGACAACAATTCGACGGTGACCGAGGTTCTGGCCAAGGTGCGCAAGCCGCAAAATGCCTGGCTTTTGACCTGGACGATCCAGGAGGTCTATTCCAAGAGCGAGAAACCCGGCCGCAAGGGCCTGTTTTCGAGTGAGAAGACAACGCAGGAATTCTTCATCAACACTGATGATCTGGAAGCCGCGCGTCAGGGCGTGTCGAGCTATGAAAACCATGCGCTGATTCCGCACGAGGCCTATCAGGCACTCTACGCCGCCGGCGAAGCACAGAAGATTTTTGCCGGCTACAAGGTTCATATCCTGTCCAACGGACAGGTCATCTCAGACGTCTGACCGTCACACCACGGAGCACCCTTCATGGATACCGGCCTGACCACCATTCCGGAAGCCGCCATCGAGAAGCACCGCGCCACCGCGCAGAGCTTCATCACCCGCATCGTCGTGCTGGAGGACCCGTCACGGGAGTCCGGCACCGCGCTTGCCGGCACCAACCGCCGCTTCGTCTCGACCGTCTCGGTCGGCTCGGTGCGTCGCACGCGCGAGGTCGAGCTGGCCAAGACCGTCGGCGCCGTTCATCTCGACGACCAGCTGCTGACCATCCCGCAGCACACGCTCCTGTTTCGCGCCCGGCGCGGCACGGCGATCGCGCTGGCCATATCGGACGTCTTTGCCGAAGGCTCCGACCTCGAAAGCCTGCAGGCCAGGAATACCCGCGCGCCGCTCGAAGGCGACGAAGCGGCCACCTTCAAGAAGCTTCTGTCGGCCTCGGCTTACATCTCCGCCTTCAGCCTCGCCTCCTACCTGTTCCAGCTGATCGACAGCGACGGCGAGGCACCCAACGACATCCCCGAGCCGGACTTCCTGTTCGACACGCCGCAGGATGCGGTGAAGTCGATCCTCGCTGGCCTCGACAAGGCGATCTCGGGATCGTCCGATGATGCCGATTTGATGACAAGGGCACGCGCCTTCGCCCGCGTCGCCATCGACGGGCTTCTGGCCCGCAAGGGCCGCTTCGACGGCATCGGCCCGTTCGAGAACGCCCATATCCGCATCGATGCCGACGATTTCACTCTCGATGGTTTCGACGTCGCGCCGGGCAAGCGCTCAAAACCGCTGGTGATGACCTTCAAGAAGCCGGAAGAGGTCGTCGGCAACCACATCGCCAAATACCAGTCGGTCAAGCTCGCCAAGATGCTGATGGCCTATGATTTCGAGCGCGAACTCAATCCGTTCGTCGAGCTCGGCGGCTTCCTGTTC
>NZ_RZRA01000562.1:0-3715 GCF_003998945.1 Mesorhizobium sp. M7A.F.Ca.CA.003.01.2.1
GCGGCGAGTGGCTCCATCGATGTCACCACGGGCGCGGTGACGGCGCTGGCTGCTGGCATGTTCGGTATCGACGTCCAGTCGTCTTCGACGGCAGGCAATCTCACGACCGTGGCGAACGGCGATGTGACGGCGGGCAATACCGGTATCTTGGGTCGAGTTTCCTCCACAGGAACTGGCAACATCGATATCACGGCGAACGGCGCCATCGACGCAGGCAACGGCATTATCGCGCAGAACTTGGGCAACGGCTCGACGACGGTGAAGGCGATGGGACCGGTCACCGCGACAATGGCGTCGGGCCTTGGCGTCTTCGCTCAGGGCCGGGGCGATGTCTCGATAACAACGGGTGCGGTGACCTCGACGGGCGGTCAGGCGGTCTATGCAATAGGGACCGGCACAGGCACAGGCACAATCGATGTGACGACCAACGGCAACGTCTCGGGCACTGCAGGCATCCTCGCAGGTAACTCCGGCACGGGCATGATCAGCGTGATCGCCAATGGTGCGGTGACCGGCACATCCTTTGACGGCATCGTCGCGAACGGTGGTGGCGCGGTGGACGTGCAGGTCGCCGGCACGGTGATGGGCGCGCGTTCCGGCCTGACCTTGATTGGTGGCGGCGGCGGCACGGGTAATCTCTCGGTGACGGGCGCGGGCGGCTTCGTCGGCGGCAGCGACGATGCGGTGAATATTCAGAACTATGGCCCGGGCACGGTCACGGTCGATATATCCGGCGCCAGCAGCTCGACGAGTGGCGGCGGCATCGTGGTGCGCGACACGGCGACGGGCGGCAACATCGGCGTCACGACGGGCGCGGTGACGGCGCTGGCTGCCGGCAGGATCGGCATCGACGTTGAGACGCTGTCGGCGACGGCCAATGTGACGATCGTGGCGAACGGCGATGTGAAGGCGGGCGGCCCCGGTATCTTCGCTGGCCTTTCCTCGGGAAGCGGCAACGTCGATGTCACGGCGAACGGCGCGATCGACGCGAGCAGCGGGATTGTCGCAGGGACTGTCGGTACAGGTTCGGTGACCGTGAAGGCGGTTGGTCCGATCACCGCGACGACTGGTCGAGGTATCGACGCTGAAAGCTCGGCCGGCAATGTCGCGGTGATAACGGGTGCTGTGAACGCAACTGCGGCTACGGCGATCTTCGCGCTCCAGGACAATCCGGTGGGCGCTGGCACGATCAATGTGACGACGAATGGCAATGTCTCGGGTACGACAGGTATCCAGGCAACCAATCTTGGCACGGGCGCGATCACGGTGATCGCCAATGGCGCGGTGACCGGAACGTCGGCCGAGGGCATCGTCGCGACGGGCAACGGCGTAGTGGATGTGCAAGTCGCCGGCACGGTGACGGGCGCGACGCGTGGCCTGACTTTGACTGGTGGGACGGGCGCCATCAACGTCGCCTCGTCGGGCGCGATCCGTAGTCTTTCCGGACTGTCCAGCGATGCGGCGATCGAGACCAATGCCGCGACGATGGCGCTCACAAACGCCGGTTCGATCGTCGGTACAGCGCAGTTTGCCGGCGGCGCGACACTGTTCGCCAACGACGGGAACTGGAACGGCGCCGGTGGAACCAGTGATTTCGGCGGTGGCGCCAGCAGGCTGGTCAACGACGGGACCGCCGTCGGTGGAAACTCCGCCGGCGTCGCGGAGACGACGCAATGGACCAATCTGTTTCAGTTCACCAATCAAGGCACCTTGACAATGGCCGACGCTGGCGCCGGCGATGTGATCCGGCAAACCGGCGGCAATGCCGCTTTCGCGACTGGCAGCATCATGGCGATCGATATCAACACGGCCGGCCAGGCCGACAGGTTCAGCACCTCCGGCACCGCGACGATCACTGGCGCGACGCTGACCGTGAACGCCGCGGGCGGCATTGCGGTGCCGGGCACCCGCTATACGGTGTTGACCGCCGATGCCGGGCTGACCGGGCAGTTCGCTGCCTTGACTGGAGTTCTCAACACCGCCTTCCTCAGGCTTGTCGATACCTATGACACCAACAACGCCTATCTCGACATCCTGAAATACCGCAACTTCACCGACGCAGCCTTGACCCGCAATCAGATCGCAACCGCTGGGGGGCTCGAGAGCCTGCCGACATCCGGATCCCTGTACAACGTCATCCTCAACCTCGCGACCGACGTGCAGGCACGTGATGCCTTCGACCAGCTCTCGGGCGAGGTGTATCCCTCGGCGCAGACTTCCCTCATCGAAGATAGCCGTCTTCTGCGCGACGCGGCGACGAACCGCATCCGGGCCGCTTTCGGTATCGTCGGTGCATCGGCCGCTCCGGTCATGGCCTACGCCGATCAGACCTATGGCGGTGCTGCGGGCGCCTATGTCTCGCTCGATCCCAATACGACCGCTGCAGTGGCGTCGGACACCGATCGCTTCGCCCTCTGGAGTCAGGGCTTTGGTTCATGGGGCCATACTGGCAGCGACGGCAATGCTGCCCGCGTTGACCGCTCGACTGGCGGTTTCCTGGCCGGCGGTGACGCCGCCATTTTCGACACCTGGCGATTGGGTATCATGGCGGGATACAGCCGCACCAACCTCGATGTGAAAGACCGCGCCTCGTCGGGCTCGAGCGACAACTATCATCTCGGCCTCTATGGCGGCACCACTTGGGATGTTGGGGGCGGCACGCTCGGCTTGCGCACCGGTACATCCTATACTTGGCACGACATCGCGACGAGCCGCTCCGTCACTTTCCCCGGTTTCAATGACAGCCTCAAGGCAGATTATCGCGCCGGAACGGCGCAGGTGTTCGGCGAACTGGGCTATGGTATCCATGCTGGAAATTTAGGCTTTGAGCCCTTCGCCAATCTCGCCTATGTGAACCTCCGGACTGACGGCTTCACCGAGACAGGCGGCGCGGCGACGCTGACAAGCGCTTCGGCAATCACCGATGCGATCTTCACCACGCTCGGCCTACATGCCTCAGGCGAGTTCACCGTCGGCGAGATGGCGGCGACGGTTCGCGGCACGCTCGGCTGGCGCCATGCCTTCGGCGAGACCGTACCGCTGTCGCGCTTCGCATTCGCCGGCGGCGCATCATTCACCGTCGCGGGCGTGCCGATCGCCAAGGACGGGCTGATACTCGATGTCGGGTTCGACATCGCCATCGCACACAATGCCACGCTCGGCCTCACCTATGGGGGACAATTCGGCAGTCGCGCCGCAGACCAGAGCGTGAAAGCCAATCTCGCGGTCAGGTTCTAGTTGGGGGATGGGCCACACGCCGCAGGACGAGCCCGCATTCGCGTCTCCTCGTCCACCCGCGTTCCATTCACAATCCGCGTTTGCCGCCGCCACTTGCGCAAAAGGTAGAGCCTTTAGCCTTTGGAAAGGGAGATGTGGTTCCTCTCAGAGGCGCGGACTGCGCGCTGAGGCGAATCGATGGATATCTTTGGCATCAAGGCACTTCTGATCTGCGCCCTGATCTTCATTCCGTTCGAACATCTGTTTGCCGAGCGGCCGCAGAAGATCTTTCGCAAGGGCTTCGCTGTCGATCTGATTTATCTGCTGTTCAACGGCTTCATCATAAAGCTGGCCATCGTCATGATGGCGGCAGGCGCGCTCGGTGCCGCTGCACTCCTGGTCCCGCAAGCGATAACGCATGCCGTCAGCGGCCAGCCCGTCTGGCTGCAGGTTGCCGAAATCATCGTGATCACCGATGTCGGCGTCTACTGGACACATC
>NZ_RZRA01000563.1:0-3715 GCF_003998945.1 Mesorhizobium sp. M7A.F.Ca.CA.003.01.2.1
CCACCCGCCGGCATGGCGCCGATCGGGAAGCCGATCGCGGCGCCGCGTAGCCAGGGTTTCCACGAACGCCCCCACTCGGCCGCCGTCATGTAGAGCGAGCCCTTCAGCGGCACGATCTCGTCCTTGCCGGCATAGCGGCGCGAGGCCATGTACAGCGTCTCGCCGACCGCAAACAGGCCAACGGCGGCGATGATGACGTCGACGCCGTCGAGCAGTTCGGTCATGCCGAAGGTGAAGCGCGGCTGGCCGGTCTGCAGGTCGACGCCGATCATGCCGATGACGAAGCCTGCGAACAGGCTGGTCAGGCCGCGAACGGAAGACGAGCCGAGCACCGCCGAGACGGTGATGAAGGCCAGCACCATCAGCGAGAAATATTCGGCCGGACCGAAGGCCAGCGCGAATTTGACCACCACCGGCGCCAGGAAAGCGACGCCCATCGTGCCGATCGTGCCGGCGACGAACGAGCCGATCGCCGAAGTGGCGAGGGCTGCACCGCCGCGGCCGGAACGCGCCATCCTGTTGCCTTCCAGCGCGGTGACGATGGTGGCGCTTTCGCCGGGCGTGTTGAGCAGGATCGACGTCGTCGAGCCGCCGTACATGGCGCCGTAATAGATGCCGGCAAACAGGATGAAGGATGCCTCCGGCGCCACCTGATAGGTGATCGGCAAAAGCAGCGCGATGGTCAGCGCCGGCCCAAGACCGGGCAGCACACCGATGGCGGTACCAAGCGTGGTGCCGAGCAGGCACCACAGAAGGTTGACCGGGGTGAAGGCGACCGAGAAGCCATGTGCCAGATGTCCGAGCGTTTCCATGGCGTCAGCCCCTCAACATGGTGATGAACGCATCGATGACCGTGTTCAGCTGGTTCTCGATGAAACCGGCACCGATGTTGACGCCGAGCGCCCTGGCGAAGCCGAAATAGGCGGCCAGCGCCAGGATAAGGCCGAGCACGACGTCCCGCAGCGTACGCTTGCTGCCGAAGCCGTAGCAGACGAGCACGAACATGATGACGGATGCCGCCGTGAAGCCGAGCGGTTGGATGAGCAGCAGATTGGCGATCAGGCCGATAACGACGAAGCCCATTGCCTTCCAGTCGGTCGGCGTCTCCTTTTCCTCCTCCGGCTGCCAGCCGCCGCGAAGCGCGGCAAGGATGAGCAACAGCGAAAGTACCACCAGGCCAACCATGGTAAGGTAGGGAAAGACGGTCGGGCCGACCTTGGAGTAGAGCGGCGACACCGGGATCGCCAGCGTCTGCCAGGCGACGGCGCCGGCGCAGGCCAGGAGCCCGATGCCTATCAACAATTCCGGCACGGCAAGCCGCGACGGCGCCGCCTGCTGGTCGCTGGTGCTCATGATTGTCCTCCCCAGGAGAGCTGGCCAAGTATGGTTGGCGGAAATGCCCGGCGCCGCATGCTTGCTCCCCACCGCAGGGTCATGCCGGCTTGCATTTCATGCGAGAAGGGGCGACCTGCGCCGCCCCTATGACGATGGATCAGGCGAGCCCGAGATCCTTCAGGATCGCCTCGATGCGGGCTGAATCCTCGGTGACGAACTTCGCATAGTCGTCGCCGGTGAGCAGGATCGGCGTCCAGTTGCGGTTCTTGCATTCGGTCGCCCACGCGTCGCTCTTGGCCATGGTCTCGATCAGGGTGATCATCGCTGCCTTGTCGGCGTCGGAAATACCCGGCGGTGCGAAGACGCCGCGCCAGTTGAACAGTTCGACATCGATGCCGGCCTCCTTCAGCGTCGGCGCATCGATGCCGTCCTGGCGCTTGTCTGCCGAGATGGCGAGCAGCCGCAGCGCGCCCGCCTTGACCTGCTCGGAGAACTCGCCAAAGCCGGAGATGCCGGCCGCGACCTGGTTGCCGAGCAGCGCCGACAACGCCTCACCGCCGCCGGCGAACGGCACGTAGGACAGGTTTGTCGCCGGCACGCCGACAGTCTTGGCAATCAGGCCGAACAGGATGTGATCGGAACCGCCTGCGGAGCCGCCGGCGACAGGAACCTTTGTCGGATCGGCCTTGAGCGCGGCGACGAAATCAGCGGCCGTCTTGAACGGCGACTCCGCCGGCACGACCAAGGCCTCGAACTCGCCGGTAAGGCGGGCGATCGGGGTGACCTGCGTCAGATTGTTGGCGGCCTTGTTGGCAATGATGGCGCCAACCATGACCATGCCGGCAACCATCAGGGAATTGCCTTTGCCGTTCCACTGGCTGATGAATTGCGGCAGCCCGACAGTCCCGCCGGCGCCGCCGACATTGGTGATCTGCGAACCCGAGATGAGCTTTTCACTGCGCAGCACCTGGTCGATCGTGCGCGCCGTCTGGTCCCAGCCACCACCCGGTGCGGCAGGCACGAAGAGCTGTATCTGGGGCGCGCCTTCGGCCAAAGCGGGAGAAAGATGCGACGTCATCAGCCCGGCACCCACGGCTGCGGTGCTCATCAAAAATCTGCGTCTGTCCAGCATGGGATTCCTCCAAATCACGACACCTCCTCCGGTGCCCGCCAAAACGCGCCTGCATCCAGACCCGTCATCGATTTCAAGCAGATGTTACGGAGTTCTGTCAACGGAAACGATATTCTACTGGACAGAACGATTTGGCGGCGCGACACAGTCGCGTCGCTCGGTTTTCTTCAAACTGGAACCGCCATGGATTCGCCAAGCAAATCGGCAGATGCGGAAATCGACCGCGCCGAAGGTGTTGCAGCACTCGATCGGGCGATTGCCATCCTCGATGCCTTCAGCACGGAGGACCGGTCGCTCAGCCTAGCCGAAATCGCGGCGCGCACCGGCCTCTACAAGAGCACCATCCTGCGGCTTGCGAATTCCCTTTTGCGCGGACGATTGCTCGAGCGCCTCGACAATGGGCGCTACCGCGTCGGACCCGCGACGTTTCGGCTCGGTGCGCTCTACCAGCGTTCGGTCGTGGCGGTCGACATCCTGCTGCCGATCATGCGCGATCTTTCCGAGCGAAGCTGGGAAAGCGTTGCCTTCTACGTTCGCTCGGGCGATGTCCGCACCTGTCTTTACCGCGTCGAATCCAAGCACCCGATCCGCTACACGATACGCGAAGGCGACGTATTGCCTTTGCTGCTCGGCTCGGGCGGCCGCGTGCTCGCAGCGTTTTCGGGCCAGCAGGGCGAACCCTACGAGACCATCCGCAAGACCTGCAACTGTCTCGCCGTCGGCGACCGCGACCCCGAGACCGGGGGCGTGTCGGCGCCGGTATTCGGGCCAGGGGGCGTCCTGCTCGGCGCCTTGACCCTGGCTGGACCAAGCACGCGCGTCGACGCGGCCTTTCTGCAGCGCATGAAGCGTCCGCTGCTCGAGGCAGCGGCCCGCGCCACCCGCGCCTTCGGCGAGGACGCCTCAATGCTCGAGCAGGCAAGCCTGGCAGCGGACGCCCTGCCGTAGAATGCGGCCTGATTGGAAGGCTCGCCCAGTTCAACTTGACCAGAACCACACGGCGGTTCTTGGCGCGGCCCGCTTCGTCATCGTTGCTGGCGACAGGTGCCATCATGCCGGCGCCCGCAGCGGTCAGCCGCGCCGCTCAGGTCACCGCGCCAGCAGGATAGTCGGAGCGTCGTGATAGGTGGTCTTTACCACTTCCCGGTAACCGCACTTGGCAGCCACCCTCAGCGAAGCGCCATTTTCCGGATCGATGATACAGACGGTCTTCTCGCGCCCGAAAATCACTTCGCCCCATGCCAGGAC
>NZ_RZRA01000564.1:0-3714 GCF_003998945.1 Mesorhizobium sp. M7A.F.Ca.CA.003.01.2.1
CCGCCGCACAGGCGGGTTTTTCGTTTGATGCTCCGTCAGCCAACGCGCCGGCGAGAGGCTCCGAAGGAACCCAAGCTGCCAGCCTTGCAAATTGCCGCCACGCGGACGAATGTGGAATCGATGACTGCCGCTTCCCCAACCAACAGACCTGATATCGCCGACCTGCTGGCGTTTTACGCCAGCGTGGGCGTCGACGAGGCGCTCGAAGAGCAGCCGGTGAACCGGTTCGCCGAGGTTGCGCAAAAGCCGATGGAGCGCGCGCCGATCGCAGCGCCTTCGGGTGGCACCGCCGCACCGCTGCGCTCGACGACCGTGTCCCGCGGCGAAGCCGGGGACAGAGCAAATGCACCACCCGTCGCGCGGTCGCCGTCTGCGACGACTGCGGTTCCCGACGAAGCGCAGGCGGCACTTGCCCGCCAATTGGCGACCACAGCAACGACGCTGGACGAGCTTCGCCAGCATATGGCGGCGTTCGAGGGCTGCAATCTCAAGGCCACCGCCAAGAACCTGGTGTTTGCCGACGGCAACCCGGAAGCCGCCGTCATGCTGGTCGGCGAGGCGCCCGGCCGCGACGAGGACATCGAGGGCCTGCCCTTCGTCGGCCGCTCGGGCCGGCTGCTCGACCGCATGCTGGCCGCGATCGGGCTCGACCGCACTTCAGCCTATATCGCCAATGTCATTCCCTGGCGGCCGCCGGGCAATCGCACGCCGACGCCGCACGAAACCGAGATCTGCCGGCCGTTCATCGAACGGCAGATCGAGCTGGTCAATCCCAAGGTGCTGATCAACCTTGGCGGCCCGTCGGCCAAGACCTTGCTCAACACCTCGGAAGGCATATTGCGGCTGCGCGGCAATTGGCGCGTTCACACGACGGCATCCGGCATCGCCATCCCGGCCATGCCGACGCTGCATCCGGCCTATCTCCTGCGAACCCCGTCGCACAAGAAGCTGGCGTGGCGGGATTTCCTCGAAGTGAAGGCAAAGCTGCGAGCGCTCACCTAGCGATAACCTCGCAGGTAATTGAAATGCCGTCCTCACCAGCCTAACCATTCACTCATGACAACAGCCCAAACCTCCGCCGGCAGCCTTATTCGCGAATGGCGCACGCGCCGGCGCATGTCGCAGCTCGACCTCGCCATGGAGGCCGAAATCTCGCAGCGGCATCTGAGCTTCGTCGAAAGCGGCCGCGCCGCGCCCTCGCGCGACATGGTGCTGCATCTGGCCGAGCAATTGTCGATCCCGCTGAGGCAACGCAACCAGTTGCTGCTCGCCGCCGGCTTTGCCCCCAGTTTCGGCGAACGCTCGCTGACCGACACGACAATGGCGCCGGCGATGGCGGCGGTCGAAATCGTGCTCAAAGGCCACGAGCCGTTCCCGGCACTCGCTGTCGACCGCCACTGGAACCTGGTTTCGGCCAACGCCGCCATCGCTCCCTTCCTTGCCGATGTCAGCGAGGCTTCGCTGCTGACGCCGCCGGTCAACGTGCTTCGCCTCAGCCTGCATCCCGGCGGCATCGCGCCACGCATCGTCAACCTCCAGGAATGGCGCACGCATCTGCTCGAGCGCCTGAAACACCAGAATGACGCGAGCGGCGACGCGGTGCTGATCGAACTCGAGCGTGAGCTGAGGACTTATCCGTCAGGCTTGAGAGGCAGCCGGCCGTCGCCGGTCGAGGCGAACGCCATCGTGCATCCGCTCAGGCTGGCGCATGGCGATCAGGTGCTGTCGTTCATCAGCACCATCACCGTGTTCGGCACGCCGCTCGACGTGACGCTTTCGGAACTGGCGATCGAATCGTTTTTCCCCGCCGATGAACAGACGAGGACGGTGCTGGTTCGGTTGGCGAAGGAACGGGCCGAACGTTCGTAATCACCCTTCAGGCAAAGATGCCTTGCGCGTGCGGGTGCGCTCCAGGCCGAGCTGGCGTTCGCGCCAGATGATGAAGATGCCGGCGGCGACGACGATCAGGCCGCCGACAAGCATATGGAGCGTGGCGACGTCGCCGAAGACGAGATAGCCGACGACGAGGCCTAGGATCATCGAGGTGTATTCGAACGGCGCCACGACCGAGGCTTCGGCATGGCGATAGGCCGCCGTCATCAGGATCTGGCCAAGGCCGCCGCAGAAGCCGGCGGCAACAAGAAGGGCCGCCTGGAGCGGCGTCAGCGCCTGCCAGCCGAATGGCAGCGAGAGCAGCGACATGACGCTCGCCGTCACCGAAAACCACAGCACGATGGTCGCCGTACGCTCGCTTTGCACGAGATTGCGCACCAAGAGCATGGCGACGGCCGAGATCGCCGCCGCGACAAGAGCGGCCATGACGCCAAGCACTTCCTGGTCGTCGAGCGCCTGGTCGGAACTCAGCAGCGTCAGTTCCGGCCAGGAGATGATCAGCACGCCGACCAGGCCGACCGCGACCGCACTCCAGCGATACACGCGGATAGCCTCGCCGAGGAAGATGGAGCTGAACACCACCACCAGCAGCGGCTGCGCGTAGTTCAGCGTGATCGCTTCCGGCAGCGGCAGCCGGGTCAACGCGAAAAAGCCGAGCCCCATGGCGCAGACGCCGACCAGGCCGCGGGCGATGTGGTTGAACGGACGCTTGGTGGTGAAGGCAGTGCCGAGCTCTTTCCTGAAGGCCAGGAAGGCGATGATCGGGAAGATGGCGAAGAAAGAGCGGAAGAAGACAATCTGGCCGGCCGGAACCGTGCCTGCGGCTTTGATGCAGGTCTGCATGCCGACGAAGACCGCCACCGACACGATCTTGAGCATGATGCCGGTAAGCGTGTCGTGCCCGCCGGCATCATCGCTGGCTGTGGCCGAGGGGCTGCCGGGGCCCGCTGTCACGCTCCCGACGCTTCTCGGATCGTCGCCCAGATACGCGCCGGCGTTGCCGGCATGTCGATGTGCTTGACGCCATAAGCGCGCCAGAGCGCGTCGGTCACCGCATTGAGTGCCGCCGGGGTCGAACCGATGGTGCCGGCCTCGCCCGCGCCCTTGATGCCGAGTGCATTGGTCGTCGACGGCACGTTGCGGGTCTCGAAATGGAAGAACGGGAAATTGTCGGCGCGCGGCATGGCGTAATCCATGAAGCTCGCCGTCAAAAGCTGTCCGTCCTCGCCGTAGATAGTGTCCTCGGTCAGTGCCTGGCCGATGCCTTGCACGACGCCGCCATGCACCTGGCCGGCGAGCAGGATCGGGTTCACGGTCACGCCGAAATCGTCGACGATGGTGTAGCGGACAATCTCGGTCGCGCCGGTGTCGGGATCGATCTCGACCTCGCAGATATGAGTGCCGTTGGGATAGGTGCATTCGTCCTGCACGAACTCGCCAAAGCCCTTGAGATCGTCAGGCGTCTTGGCGGCCTTGGCGATGCTGGAAAAATCGAGCGAGCGATCGGTGCCGACGATGCGGGCAACACCATCGGACAACTCGATGTCGCCGGCAGAAGCCTCCAGCTCGTCGGCGGCGATGCGCTTGATCTTGTTGGCCAGATCCTCGCCCGCGCGGGAAGCCGACACACCCCCCAGCGGAATGGAGCGCGAGCCGCCGGTGCCGCCGCCGGCCTTCAATTCATCGGTATCGCCCTGGCGGACATGGATTTTGTCGATGTCGAGATTGAGCTTTTCCGACAGGAACTGCGCATAGGCGGTGGCGTGTCCCTGTCCGTTGGTCTGGGTGCCGATCTTCAGCGTCACCGTGCCGTCGCCATTG
>NZ_RZRA01000565.1:0-3710 GCF_003998945.1 Mesorhizobium sp. M7A.F.Ca.CA.003.01.2.1
GCGTTGACCGTGTGCGGACCCATGCGGATCGCCACCAGCGCATTGTCGGCAGCCACCAGCATGGCATGGGCATAGGCATGCTCGGCGCCCGAATTCTCGCGCCGCTTCCGCCACAGCATGAAAGTCGAATAGTTGACCGCATGGCAGCGGCCGGCGAGACGGTTGTCGCGGTAGGCAAGCTGCGACAGCAGCACCACCATGCCGTCGAACAGCGCCGGATTGGCAGCGATTTCGTGCTGCCAGTTCTCGGCGATCGCCTCTGCATTGTCCCTTGCGAACGGGTGCGGACCGGGATCGAGCCGGACGTCGATGGCGTCGACCGGCAGGATGACGTTGCGTGGCAGGTCGAAACTCATGCGTCAGGTCATGTCCAGCGTGATCGCCACCGGGCAATGGTCCGACGCCTTCGGCCGGTCCCAGCCGGCACGCGGAAAGCGGTCGACCTCCTGCCCCGGCGGAAAAATGGTGCGCCAGGGCTGGCCGTTGCGGATGATGTCGGGAACAGCCGTCGCGTTGCTGGCGGCGAGCCCCTTCGACAGCAGGATGTAGTCGAGCTGGCACAGATGCCGCTCTTCCGGTCCGCGCGTGTGGTAGAAACTCCAGCGGTTCATCTCCGGCCGCCGCTCGACGACATTTTCGCAAAAGCCGCCGGCCGTCAGCACGTTGATGCAGGACAGGGCTTCGTCGACCACCTCGAAGCGATAGCCGTCGATCGCATCGCCGGCCACCTTCACACGCTGGCGGTAATCGTTCATGTCGCCGCAGATTGCCCAGCGTTTGTCGGCGGCATAGTCCTTGCCGAAGCGCTCCTCGATGATGCGCCGCACGGCCTGCGCCTCCGCGATGCGCACCGGCATCGTCGCCTCGCGCCCGTCGAGCCCGTTGCGCGGCGAACCCATCGACTTGAAATGCACGAGATAGAGCGTCAGCGGCACGCCGCCCACGGTGACGTCGATCTCCAGGCAGTCGCGCCGGAAAATGCGCTCATTGGCCTGATTGCCCAGTGCCTCGAGTTCCGGCGTGTGCAGCCCGAACTGCTCGTAGGTGACATAGGCGTGGCTGGTCATGCGCACGAATTCGATCGGCTGGCCCTGGGCGGTCTCATTGCGCATCATCACGGCAACGTCGATGCCGCGTGAATCATTGCCCGATGTGGTGTATTTCTGCCGGTAGCCCTGCCCCACCATCTTGAACAGATAGCCATATTCGAAGGCCTTCAGCGCCTCGATGTTGTCGACCTCCTGCATGCAGATGATGTCGGCCCGGGTGGCAGCGATTGCCAGCGCCGTCAGCTGGCGCGTGTCGTCGGATTGGGCGATGGCGCGGGCCTGCTCCAGCATCCTGTATTCCGCCTCGCTCTGGATATCGAACAGCGCCAGCGTTCGATCCTCGTTGAGCTGGTTGCGATAGCCGGAATAATCGAACCTGTTCATCAGGTTCTCGACATTGAAGGTGGCAAGGCGCAGCGACATGCCATGACCTTTGCCCGCAAGTGCTTCGGAAAACAAGCGCGCAGGATCACCATCTGAGATCGATTGGTCTTGGGCGCGTTCGCGTCATGGTTGACGGAACCTTTCCGTTCATCCGCCGTTCAGATGCAAACATCCATTGTTGCCCCATTCCTCGGGTGGGCGTGGGGCCTGTAACTCTTGGAGAGTGCAATGAATTCGCTCTTTTCTTCCACGGTCAAATCGGGGCTGCTAGCCCTGGGTATCCTCTCCGGCGTCACGGCACCGTCCGCCGCCGGCCCGATCATGCAACCGGACCTGTCGATTCCCACCAGCACCGCGGCGCCGAATGTCACGCCGGTCCGCGACAGCTGGGCGGGCGGCAACAACAACCGTCAGTTCAACAACGACAATTGGAGATGGCGCCGGTCGGGCAATTGGGACGGCGGCCGTCGGCACTGGCACGGCGGCGGCGGTCACTGGAATGGTGGAGACAACTGGCGTTGGCGCCATGGTCGCCATCACTATCGCGGCGGCCGTTACTACGATGATGGCGCGAGTGCCGCGATCCTGGGCCTTGGCCTGGGGCTTGGCCTCGGCAGCATGTACAACAACTACGACTACTATGACCGGCCGGCGCCGCGCCGCTACTACCGCGCGGGACGGCTTTCGAGCGCCCATGTCCAATGGTGCTACAACCGCTACCGGTCGTACCGGGCCTACGACAACACGTTCCAGCCCTACAACGGCCCGCGCCAGCAGTGCTACTCACCCTATTGATGGGCTGGCCCTGTAGCTGAGCTGACCGACAGAATGAAAAAACGGCGCCACGTGGCGCCGTTTCTTGTTCATGGAAGCTGCTATTTTCGAGCGCTTGTGGATTTCGCTCAGTTCTTCGCCTTGTCGACCAGCTTGTTTTTGGAAATCCACGGCATCATCGCGCGCAGCTTGGCGCCGACTTCCTCGATCTGGTGGCTGTCATTGTTGCGGCGGATGCCCTTGAAGCGGGACATGCCGGCGCGGTACTCCTGCATCCACTCCGAGGTGAATTTGCCGGTCTGGATGTCCTTCAGCACGCGCTTCATCTCGGCCTTGGTCTCGGCGGTGATGATGCGCGGACCCGAGACATATTCGCCCCATTCGGCGGTGTTCGAGATCGAGTAGTTCATGTTGGCGATGCCGCCTTCATAGATCAGGTCGACGATCAGCTTGACCTCGTGCAGGCACTCGAAATAGGCCATCTCAGGCGCGTAGCCGGCTTCCACCAGCGTCTCGAAACCGGCCCGGATCAGCTCGACCAGGCCGCCGCACAGCACGACCTGCTCGCCGAACAGATCGGTCTCGCATTCCTCGCGGAAATTGGTCTCGATGATACCCGAACGGCCGCCGCCGACGCCGCAGGCGTAGGACAGGGCCAGGTCGAGCGCATTGCCCGAGGCATCCTGGTTGACGGCGACCAGGCACGGCACGCCGCCGCCCTTCTGGTATTCGCCGCGCACCGTGTGGCCGGGGCCCTTCGGGGCAATCATGACGACGTCGACCGTCGACTTCGGCTCGATCAGGCCGAAATGCACGTTGAGGCCGTGCGCGAAGGCGATAGCGGCACCATCGCGGATGTTCGGGGCGATCTCGTTCTTGTAGATGTCGGCCTGCAGTTCGTCCGGCGTTGCCATCATCATCAGGTCGGCCCACTTGGCCGCGTCCGCCACGCTCATCACCTTGAGACCGTCGGCCTCGACCTTCTTGGCGGTTGCCGAGCCGGCCTTGAGGCCGATTGCGATCTCCTTGGCGCCGGAATCCTTGAGGTTGAGCGCATGCGCCCTGCCCTGGCTGCCATAGCCGATGATGGCGACCTTCTTGCCCTTGATCAGATTGAGATCGGCATCACGATCGTAATAGACGCGCATTTTGTCTTCCTTCCCGTTTATAAATCAGAGCATGATGCCGAAAAGTGTGAAGCGGTTTTCGGACGACATCATGCTCTATCTTCTTGATTTAGAGACGAATTCAGATTTCAGGTCGACTTGACCTGAAATCATCCGGCTCTAGGGCCTTGCGGCCGGTTGTTGCTCCATGAAGAGCGAGAAACTGCTGCGTCGCCCGCGCGGCATCGCCGCCGATCGCCGCCTCAGTCAATTCCAGCCGGTCGCCGAGCAGCAGACGGATCTGCACATCGCGGGCGACCAGCCCGAAAAAGGTGCGAAACGCCGTCTCGGCATCCGCGAAATCCAAAAGCCCGGTCCGTCGGCCGGCCTCGAGCAC
>NZ_RZRA01000566.1:0-3707 GCF_003998945.1 Mesorhizobium sp. M7A.F.Ca.CA.003.01.2.1
GCAGCGGAGCAGAATTCTGCACCGCGGCAACGCTCAGGAGTCGCGGCATGGATCCTATGGTCTGCGCCGCGTCGCTTCGCTCCCTGCTCCGCCACAGGATGACGAAGCGAAAGGCGTTTCGGCAATTTCCTAGGCATGTTCCACGTCAACAGAAACGAATACGTCTTCACCCCTTGAACGCAGTGCTCACTTAAAGAAAAAAGGCAGCGCCGGTCACCCGGCGCTGCCTTTTGTTCGGAAGCTTACGCTCGGCTCAGAACACCTGGCGGAAGATGATGAACAGCACGAAGGCCAGCGTGATCGAGCACGGCAGCGTCAGCACCCAGGCAAGCAGCAGATTGCGCACCGTCGCCCATTGCAGCCCCGAACCGTTCGCCGCCATCGTTCCGGCAACGCCCGACGACAGCACATGAGTCGTCGACACCGGCAGTCCCAGCCGATCGGCCATGCCGATGGTCACCATCGCCACGAGTTCGGCCGCCGCACCCTGGCCGTAGGTCAGATGGCTCTTGCCGATCTTCTCGCCGACCGTGACGACGATGCGTTTCCAGCCGACCATGGTGCCGAGGCCGAGCGCCAGCGCGACGGCGACCTTCACCCAGATCGGGATGAACTTCGTCGCGTTGTCGACGGCCTTGTGATAGTCGGTGACCGCTTTCAGATCGGCCGCCTCCATCGGCAGCAGCTGCTTCTTGTCGATCAGCTTGAGCGCTTCGCCGATCAAATAGATGTCGTTGCGGGCGTTGCTGACCAGATCGGTCGGCACCGTCTCGACCGAGGCATAGGGCTGCAGGCCAGCCGTCGTGTTGTGGATGTAGGTCTGCAGCGCAACCGTCGTCTGGTCGCTCCATGTCCTGGTGCGCACGGCATCCTGGACGGCGGCCTTGGCATCGGCGACGGTGACGCCGGGCTTGGCATATTTGCCCAGCGCCGTTTCGACGCTGACCGAAGCAGACTTGTAGGCTTCGAGATAGTTGATGTCGGGGGTGCGGTTCAGCGCATACGCCGTCGGCACGACGCCGATCAGGATCAGCATGATCAGGCCCATGCCCTTCTGTCCGTCATTGGAGCCGTGCGCAAAGCTGACGCCGGTGCAGGTGAAGATGAGCAGGCCACGGATCCACCATGGCGGCGGCGTGTTGCCCTTCGGCGCCTCGTAGAGCGCCGGATTGCGCACCAGCAGCTTCATTACATAGAGCAGGATCGCCGCGGCGAAGAAGCCGATGATCGGCGACACCAGCAGGGTGACGCCGACATTGGTCGCCTGCGACCAGTCGACGCCGCTGGTGGCGCTGCCGGCGGGCGCCATGAACTGGTTGGCAAGGCCGACGCCGATGATCGAACCGACCATCGTGTGCGAGCTCGACGCCGGCAGTCCGAGGAACCAGGTGCCGAGATTCCACAGGATCGCCGCCACAAGCAGCGCGAACACCATGGCGAAGCCCGAGGACGAGCCGACCTGCAGGATCAGCTCGACCGGCAGCAGCGACAGGATGCCGAAGGCGACCGCGCCGCTGGAGGTGAGAACCCCGAGGAAATTGAAGGCGCCCGACCACATGACGGCGAATTCGGCCGGCATCGAGCGCGTGTAGATGACCGTCGCCACCGCATTGGCGGTGTCATGGAAGCCGTTGACGAACTCGAAGCCGAGCGCGATCAGCAAGGCGATGCCAAGCAGGATCCACGGCACGGTCTTGGCCACCGCAAGATCCTGGCTGAGCGCGTAGCCGACATAGGCGATGCCGACGAGCACCAGCACGCCGAAGGCCGGCAGGAACCACTTCGCGCTGCCCGATTGATCCAGCGGATGATCCGGTCTCGGAATGCCCGCCTCGCTAGAAACTATGTCCACCATGTCCCACTCCAGATGCATTGCAGCAAAGAACTGGGAAGACGCTATGTCCGCACGATGAACCCTGTGTGACGCCGGCGAACGCCGCGTTCACGAACAGGCCTGCCGAAAAGCGGGTGGGCGGCGCCTATTTGGCAATCTCGAGCAGCGACGATACCAACAACTGGCGCTCGTCTTTCGACAGGACATCCGAATCGAAGAGGTTCATGCTGCGCAATCCCTCGATGGCGAGATAGCAGATCAACAGCGATTTGAGATCCGGCGTCTCGCCCTTCAGCCGCTCGAAAAGCTGCCGCTTGAAGGTCTTTATCGGCATCATGAAATCGGGATCCTCGGCGATGGCCGAGAAGATCCAGGACGCCGACGGCTGCTTTTCCTCGCAATCATTGGCCGACAGCCTGATGTAGACGGCCAGGGGATTTTCGTCCTTGTCATTTGTGCTGGCGGCTTCCAGCGCGTGCTCGAACTCGCGCAGATAGCCTTCGACCAAACCTTGCATCAATTTGGCCTTGGTCGGGAAATTGTAGAGGAGCCCTCCCTTCGACACGCCGGCACGGCTGGCGACGGCATCCAGCGACAGGCTGCCTGGTCCGGATTCCCGGGCAACATCAGCCGCCGCGGCGAGAATCTTCTCGCGCGAATTCGGTCTTTGGGCTCTCATGGTGCCTCCCATCGCAAGCTTAGGCCCAATTGACAAGACCGTCCAGACGGTACAGGAAGACCGCCATTATTTGAAATCGGGACCCGCAGTCGGTATGTGTCCCGATATCCGCGCTTCGCGCCGGATTTCGACTGAGGGGACTTCCTTGTTCAAGCGCATACTCCGTATCTTTATCATTGTTCTGGTTCTGGCCCTGCTCGTCGTCGTGGTCGGCGGCATCGTCGGCTTCAACTTCCTGCGCGACAACGGCATCAAGCAGTACTTCGCATCGATGAAGCCGCCGGCGGCAACCGTTTCGACGACCATCGCCAAGCCTTCGGCCTGGACGCCAGGCGTCGAGGCGATCGGCACGGTCAAGGCGGTGCGCGGTGTCGACCTGACGGTCGAGACTACCGGTATCGTCAAGGACATCCTTTTCCATGCCAACCAGAAGGTGGCGGACAATGCGGTTCTGCTGCAACTCGATGACGCCGTCGAGCGCGCCGACCTCGATGCACAGAAGGCGCAGGCCGCGCTAGACCAGACCTCACTTGCCCGCGCCATCGAACTGACCAGGCGTGGCGTTGGCTCCGACTCGACGCTGGACACGGCGCGTGCGGCGGCCTCGGCCTCGGCATCCCAAGTCACCAAGCTGCAGGCCGTGCTCGACCAGAAGCAGCTGACGGCGCCTTTCGGCGGCACGGTGGGTATCCCGAAGATCGATGTCGGCCAGTATCTGGCGCCCGGCACCGCCGTGGTGACATTGCAGGACCTCGACACGATGCGGGTCGATTTCACGGTTCCCGAACAGCAACTCGCCTTGCTCAAGATCGGCCAGACGATTCGATTGGGCTTTGGCGGCGAGGACAGGCCATTCGCAGGCGCCATTCGTGGCATAGACCCGAAGATCGACTCGTCCAGCCGGCTGGTGAACATCCGGGCGGAAGTCGCCAATCCCGATGGCAAGCTGACCCCCGGCCAGTTCGTGCAGGTGCGTGTCGAGCTGCCCGAAGAGCAGAACGTGCTGACCCTGCCGCAGACGGCGCTGACGACAAGTCTCTATGGCGACTACATCTTCGTGGTGCAGCCAGCCAAGCCCGCCGAGACAGCGCCAGCTGCCAAGCCGGAGGAAAAACCCGCTGCGCCGGCAGCCGACAAATCGGCTGACGCCAAGCCTGCGGACACCAAGCCGGCCGATGCCATGAAGCCGGCGGC
>NZ_RZRA01000567.1:0-3707 GCF_003998945.1 Mesorhizobium sp. M7A.F.Ca.CA.003.01.2.1
GCTGTTCTTCAACTGGCTGGCCGGCGCCAAGGCACCAGCCTGGGTCACCGAGGCCAAGTCGCGGCCGCTGCTCGAACAAATCGGCGCCAAGCTCGAAAGCCTGCTGCCCGAGGATCCGGAAAACGCGATCCTCAAGAAGCTCAATCCGAATCAGCCGGCCGCCGAGACGCCAGCTGCTCCGGACGCACCGGCGGCGGATGCTCCGGCGGGCGGCGACGATACCAACACGCCGGCGCCTGACGACAATGACGCAACACCACCGGCGAACAACGCCCCGGCCGCTCCGGCACCGGCGGCACCGGCAAACTGACGCCGAAAAACGGCGTCAGGATCTGACGATGGTGTGAACGACTGCACGGCCCGCGTTGCTTTCGGCGCGAACCCGCATTATATGGCGATTTTAGCGGAGCTTAAGATGGCAGACGCAGACGACGTGCTTTCCGCCGAGGCCGACGACCATTTCCACGACGAATGCGGTGTGTTCGGCATTTTCGGCCGGCAGGACGCTGCGGCCATCGTTACATTGGGCCTGCATGCGCTGCAGCATCGCGGCCAGGAAGCGGCCGGCATCGTTTCCTATGACGGCAGCCAGTTCCATGTCGAACGCCATGTCGGCCTGATCGGCGACACCTTCACCAAGCAGCGCGTCATCGACAGCCTGCAAGGCAACCGCGCCATTGGCCATACGCGCTACGCCACCACGGGCGGCGCCGGCATGCGCAACATCCAGCCCTTTTTCGCCGAATTGGCCGATGGCGGTTTCGCCGTCGCCCACAACGGCAATCTGACCAACGCCATGACCGTGCAGCGCGCGCTGCAGAAGCAAGGCGCGATCTTCTCCTCCACCTCCGATACCGAGACGCTTTTGCACCTCGTCGCCACCAGCAAGGAGCGCGATTTGAACTCGCGTTTCATCGATGCGGTGCGGCAGGTCGAGGGCGCTTTCTCCCTGGTGGCGATGACGGCCAAGAAGATGATCGGCTGCCGCGATCCGCTCGGCATCCGGCCGCTGGTGCTGGGCGATCTCGACGGCGCCTGGATCCTGGCCTCTGAAACCTGCGCGCTCGACATCATCGGTGCGCGTTTCGTGCGCGACCTGAAGCCCGGCGAGATGGTCGTCGTCACGTCCAAGGGCATCGAGAGCCTGTTCCCCTTCGAGCCGCAGAAGACCCGCTTCTGCATCTTCGAATATGTCTATTTCGCGCGGCCGGATTCCTCGGTCGAAGGCCGCAACGTCTATGAGGTGCGCAAGCGTATCGGCGCCGAGCTGGCGGTCGAAAGCCCGGTCGAGGCCGACATCGTCGTGCCGGTGCCGGATTCGGGCACGCCGGCGGCGATCGGCTTCAGCCAGGCGGCCGGCATTCCCTTCGAGCTCGGCATCATCCGCAATCATTATGTCGGCCGCACCTTCATCCAGCCGGGCGATTCGATCCGCCATATGGGCGTCAAGCTGAAGCACAATGCCAACCGGCGCATGATCGAAGGCAAGCGCGTGGTTCTGGTCGACGACAGCATCGTGCGCGGCACCACCAGCCAGAAGATCGTGCAGATGGTGCGCGACGCCGGCGCCAAGGAGGTGCATATGCGCATCGCCTCACCGCCGACACGCGCCTCCTGCTTCTACGGTGTCGACACGCCGGAGAAATCGAAGCTCCTGGCGTCGCGCATGTCGATCGAGGAGATGGCCGAGTTCATTCGCGTCGATTCGCTTGGCTTCCTCACCATTGACGGGCTCTACCGCGCGGTCGGCGAGGCCAGCCGCGACAACGACCAGCCGCAATTCTGCGATGCCTGCTTCACCGGCCAGTACCCGACCCGCCTGCTCGACTTCGAAGGCCACGACAATGTGCGCACGCTGTCGCTGCTGGCGACAAGCGGGACGTAGGCCGGACCGCCATCAGCGTTAGTCAATTCCCGGAATCCATCGCATGACCCTCGACCTTTCCGGCCGCGTTGCGGTCGTCACCGGCGCCTCGCGCGGCATCGGCTATTTCATTGCCAAGGAATTGGCTGCCGCCGGCGCGCATGTCATTGCGGTGGCTCGTACTGTCGGCGGGCTGGAAGAGCTCGACGACCAGATCAAGGCGGCCGGCGGCCAGGCGACACTGGTGCCGCTCGACCTCGCCGACATGGCCGGCATCGACCGCCTGGGCGGCGCCATCCACGAACGCTGGGGCAAGCTCGACATTCTCGTCGCCAATGCCGGCGTGCTCGGCGTCATCTCGCCGATCGGTCATGTCGAAGCAAAAACCTTCGAGAAGGTGATGACCATCAACGTCACCTCGACCTGGCGGCTGATCCGCTCGGTCGACCCTCTGCTGCGGCTCTCCGATGCTGGCCGCGCGATCATCCTGTCTTCCAACGCCGCGCACTCGGCGCGCGCCTTCTGGGCACCCTACGCGGCATCCAAGGCCGCGGTGGAGACGATGATGCGCTCCTGGGCGCATGAGACGCAGAGCCTGCCGCTCAGGGTGAACGCCGCTGACCCCGGCGCCACCCGCACCGCCATGCGGGCCCAGGCAGTGCCGGGCGAAGATCCCGAGACGTTGCCGCATCCCTCCGAGATCGCCAAACGCATCGTGCCGCTGGCCAGCCCGGACCTGAAAGAGACCGGATTGATCTTCCAGGCCAAGCACAATCGCTTCGTCGCCTATAGGCAGCCGGAATAAAAGTTGAGCCTTTTTTTTGACGCATGTCGGTTTCCCAAAAACCGCTGCGCACTTTTAAGCGACATGCGTAGGGATTAAACAGGCCTCCGGAAACGTTTCTTCGACGTAGTCGAAGCCCAAACCGGAGGAACCACCATGCGCAAACTGCTTCTCGCCACCGCGGCCATCCTGATCGCAGCCGCGGGCGCCGCTTACTCGCAAGATGCCAAGATGAGCTTCTTCGTCACCAGTGTCGGTTCCGGCAAGGGTGCCGACCTCGGCGGCCTCAAGGGTGCTGACGCGCATTGCGCATCGCTGGCGGAAGCCGCCGGCGTCACCGGCAAGAGTTGGGCCGCCTATCTGTCGACCAGCGACACCGACGCCCGCGACCGTATCGGCAAGGGGCCGTGGGTGAACGCCAAGGGCGTCAAGATCGCTGACGACGTCGCCTCGTTGCACAGCGATGCCAACGGCATCACCAAGCAGACGGCGCTCAACGAGAAAGGCGAAGTGGTCAACGGCCGCGGTGACACGCCGAACCGCCACGACGTGCTGACCGGCTCCAAGCCCGACGGCACCAAGATCGCCGACCAGACCTGCGGCGACTGGACGATGAGCGGGGCGGAAGGCGCCGCGATGATGGGCCATCATGATCGCACGGGCCTCGACGATTCTGCAGCCGCCAAATCCTGGAATTCCTCGCACGCCTCGCGCGGCGGCTGCAGCCAAGAGGCGCTGAAGGGCACCGGGGGCGATGGCTTGTTCTATTGTTTTGCCACCAACTGAGCCGATTGCGCTTCGAAATCGGGCTGGGAAACCCGCCGTCACATCACGCGGCTGTGATGAGACGGCGGGAAGCTGTGCGGCGGTCATGCTTTCGTCATTTCCTTGGAGTTGGTAGGGTCACCGCGACTCCCACAACAAGCGCCCAACTGGCAGAACAAGGAAATCCCCATGGCTACGACCGCAGCAGCGTTGGTCTGGTATCTGGTAATCGCCGGTCCGCAAGGCGGCATGGTCGTGCTGCCCAGCACCTTCGACAAGCGCGAACAATGCACC
>NZ_RZRA01000568.1:0-3699 GCF_003998945.1 Mesorhizobium sp. M7A.F.Ca.CA.003.01.2.1
CGGTAGACCTCGTCGTCCTCGTCGATGCGGATCACCGGCAGATTGGTCGGGATCTCGGTGACTTCGAGGCCGTAGATGTTGCCGAATTCCTCTGCCTCGGTCAGCGCCGTGCCGGTCATGCCGGACAGCTTCTTGTAGAGGCGGAAATAGTTCTGGAAGGTGACGGAGGCGAGCGTCTGGTTCTCCGGCTGGATCGCCACATGCTCCTTGGCTTCGAGCGCCTGGTGCAGGCCTTCCGAATAGCGGCGGCCCGGCATCATGCGGCCGGTGAACTCGTCGATGATGACGATCTCGCCGTTGCGGACGATATAGTCCTTGTCCTTCTGGAACAGCCGGTGCGCCTTCAGCGCGTTATTGACGTGGTGGACGATGGCGACGTTCTCGACGTCGTAGAGCGACTCGCCCTTGAGCAGGCCGGCGTCGCGCAAAAGGTTCTCGAGCTTCTCGGTGCCTTCCTCGGTGAAGATCGAGGTCTTCTGCTTCTCGTCGATCTCATAATCCTGCGGCTGCAGCTGGATGATGAAGGTGTCGATGGTGTTGTACATTTCCGAACGGTCCTCGAGCGGACCGGAAATGATCAACGGCGTGCGTGCCTCGTCGACCAGGATGGAATCGACTTCGTCGACGATCGCGTAATTGTGACCGCGCTGCACCATCTGGGCGCGCTCGTATTTCATGTTGTCGCGCAGATAGTCGAAGCCGAGCTCGTTGTTGGTGGCGTAGGTGACATCGGCGGCGTAGGCGGCGCTGCGCTCCTCGTCGGACAGGCCGTGGACGATGACGCCGACCGAGAGGCCGAGGAATTTGTAGACGCGGCCCATCCATTCGGAGTCGCGGGTGGCCAGATAGTCGTTGACGGTGACGACGTGGACGCCCTTGCCGGCAAGCGCGTTGAGGTAGACCGGCAGCGTCGCGACCAGGGTCTTGCCCTCGCCAGTGCGCATCTCGGCAATGCCGCCATTGTGCAGCACCATGCCGCCGATCAGCTGGACATCGAAGGGGCGCATGCCGAGCACGCGGCGCGCGGCCTCGCGGGCGGTGGCGAAGGCCGGCACCAACAGATCGTCGAGCGTGGCGCCGTTGGCGATGTCCTGGCGGAATTTCGCGGTGCGGCCGACCAATTCCTCATCGGAAAGCGCCCGCATCTCGTTTTCCATGGCGTTGATCGCCTCGACACGGGGCCGGGTCGATTTGACCCGACGGTCGTTGGAGGAACCGAAAACCTTACGGGCGAGACCGCCGAGACTGACCATCCAATGGTCCTTTCGATAGAATTCTCAATCTTGAGATGAGCGCCGGGCGGCCCCATCAATTCCACGTGAACGTGGACAAACACAAAAAGCGCCCGGAAAACGGTTCTGGACGCAAAGTCGTTGGACAGATAAGAGGGGGCTCAACTGATGTCAACGCCGCGCTGGCCCTGCTGGCTGCGCCAAATTCCGCCACAATCTGGCCGATCTGGAAGCACCCCTCTTAACAATCCCCACCGGAGTCCCCCTATGTCCCTGTTGTTTCGCCGCGCGTCGCTCGCCAGCCTTGGCTTGGCCGTCGGCCTGTCGGCCCTTTCGCTCTCGCCTGTGATGGCGCAGCAAACCGCTCCCGCTCCAGCGGATGCAGCAGCGCCAGCCGCGGCACCGGTCGATCCCAATAAGGTTATCGCCACGGTCAACGGTCAGCCCCTGACCGAAGCAGATCTGGTGCTTGCCGAAGGGGAATTGTCGCAGCAGTTCGCACAATTGCCGCCCGAGCAGCGCCGTGCCGCCGCCCTTTCGGCTGCCATCGAGATCCGCGTCATGGCCGCCCAGGCGGTCACCACAGGGCTCGACAAGGATCCCGACTTCCAGCGCCGCATGGCCTTCCTGCAGCAGCGCGCGCTGCATGGCGAGATGGTCGAGAAGGGTGTCGTCGACAAGGTCACCGACGCCGAGGTCCGCGCCCGTTACGACCAGGAAATCGCCAACACGCCGCCCACCAACGAGCTGCATGCCCGTCACATCCTCGTGAAGACGAAGGAAGAGGCCGAGGCGATCATCAAGCAGCTCGACGGCGGCGCCGACTTCCAGAAGCTCGCCAACGAGCACACCAGCGATCCGTCAGGCAAGACCAGCGGCGGCGACCTCGGCTGGTTCGGACCTGGCCAGATGGTGCCGGAGTTCGACAAGGCGGCCTCCGCGCTCGAGGTCGGCAAATACACCGAGCAGCCGGTGCAAACGCAGTTCGGCTGGCATGTCATCAAGCTCGAGGACAAGCGCACCAAGCAGCCGCCGGCCTTCGACGACGTCAAGGACCAGGCCAAGCAGGCGGTCATCCGCGACAAGTATTTCGCGCTGGTCAAGTCGCTGCGCGCCGGCGCCAAGGTCGAGATCCCCGACGCCAACCTGAAGAAGGCGGTCGATACGCTGGAAAGCGCCAAGTAAGACTGGCAGCTTTTTGAAAAAGGGGCGCGGCAGCCAGGGGTTGCCGCGCCCTTTTCATTCATTGCCGTCTTTACGAGGCAGGCGCCGCTATGCCTCGCATCACGTAGTTGACGGCCTTGCCGATGGTCGCTTCGTCCTCGTCGAGCCGGTTGGTCAGCAGATGTCTCCAGGCGAAGGAGGCGATCAGGTCGGCGACGACAGCTGAATCGATTTCGGCCGGGATTTCGCCCCTTGCCTTGGCGCGTTCGATGATCTGGGCGGTATGGGACCGTCGGCCCAGTGAGTAGTCGGCAAGGGCCGCGGCCGCGGTCGCGTCCGACTGTGCCTCGGCGATCAGCGACCGGAACACGCTTCCCGACGATGTCTCGCGCCAGTGGGCGAACAGGTTTTTCAGGAAGCCGACGAGATCCTCCTCCAGCCGCCCGGTATCGGGAACATCGACGCGCTTCTGGCGCTGGTAGACCTCAAGCAGCAACGCCGCCTTGCTCGGCCACCAGCGATAGATGGTGGGTTTGCCGGCGCGGGCCCGCCGCGCCACCGCCTCGATCGAGAAACCGGCATAACCGGCTTCGACCAGTACGGTCTCGGCGGCTTGGAGAATGGCCTCGGCGCTGTCGGGATTGCGCCGCGCACCGATCGATCTGCGCGCCGGATCGGCGTCCTCGGCCATCTCTGTCGTCCTCGCCAAACACTTCGCCGGCAATATAGGTGACCCGACGCTCAAACGAAACGGCGCGTTTTCAAGCTTCTGGAGACTGGCTAGTCGGGGCAGGGGTTGGTCGTTTTCTGGGAACCTTACCGGCGTGTTGGTTGGCGAGGTCCCAAAAGCAAAACCCGCCGGGACGGCGGGTCACTGGTGCAAATCAGCACCATGGACGAAAATGTAGCATAGCTGCTCTCACCCTGTCAAGAATAAATTCCTATTGAGATGAACGCGGCCGGCGCAAACTGGCTGACACCGCCGGACCGGCCGTCGGACGATGTCTACTGCATGGCTTGCGACGTCTCGGAGCCCTGCTCCCAGGGGCGAGTTCGAGCTCCCGGACAAGAGCGACGAAAACGCCCTTGCGCCGGCGCGGTCTATCGGGCAAACCGGCCTTCCCTTGCGATTTTCCCGCCCGAGGCCTCCATGTCCACGACGATTTCGCCGCTTGCGCCGAAGAAATACCCGAAAATGCCAGAAATCGAGGGGGTGCGCATCGCCACCGCCGAGGCAGGGATAAAGTACAAGGGCCGCACCGATCTTTTGACCATGGTCTTCGATGAAGGCACTGCGGTCGCC
>NZ_RZRA01000569.1:0-3699 GCF_003998945.1 Mesorhizobium sp. M7A.F.Ca.CA.003.01.2.1
CCCTACACATTCAGCAACAAATACTCCCGCTCCCACGGACTGATCACTTCCATGAAGGTCTCGAATTCCGCGCGCTTGATCGCCGCATAGGTCGCGGCGAACGACTTGCCCAGATGAGCGCAGAGTTCCTCGTCGCCCTCGAACAGGTCGACGGCTTCAAGCAGGCCGCGCGGCAGGTCGATCTCGTCGGCATTGGCCGTTGTCAGGACCGGGGGCTCGGCCTTGATCTTGTTGGTGATGCCGATCAGCCCGCAGGCAAGCGATGCCGCCAGCGCCAGATAGGGATTGGCATCGGAGGACGGGATGCGGTTTTCGACGCGCCGTGCCGCCGGATCCGAGCGTGGCACGCGAAACGCCGTGGTGCGGTTGTCATAGCCCCATTTGTTGTTGACCGGCGCCGACGCCGCCTGTGTCAGCCGGCGGTAGGAATTGACATAGGGCGCGAACATCACCAGCGCGTTCGGCACATGCTTCTGCATGCCGCCGATAAAGTGGAAAAAATCGTCGGTTTCCGAGCCGTCAGCGGCCGAAAAGATGTTCTGTCCGGTCTTCTTGTCGATGATCGACTGATGGATGTGCATGGCGGAGCCGGGTTGCCCCTGGATCGGCTTGGCCATGAAGGTGGCGTAGATCTCGTGCTTCAGCGCCGCCTCGCGAATGGTGCGCTTGAACATGAACACCTGGTCGGCCAGTTCGATCGGGTCGCCATGGCGCAGATTGATCTCCAACTGGCCGGCACCTTCCTCGTGGATCAGCGTATCGATCTCCAGGCCCTGGCTTTCGGAGAAATGGTAGATGTCGTCGATCAGTTCGTCGAATTCGTTGACGCCGGCGATCGAATAGCCGGCGCCGCCGCCGATCGCGCGTCCCGACCGGCCAACCGGCGGGGTCAGCGGATAGTCCGGGTCGGGATTCTTGCGCACCAGGTAGAACTCGATCTCGGGCGCCACCACAGGCTTCAGGCCGAGCTTGTCATAGGCGGCCACCACACGCTTCAACACGTTGCGCGGCGTGAACTCGACCGAGCGTCCGTCCTGGTGGACGAGGTCGCAGATGACCGCTGCCGTCGGGTCTTCTTCCCAGGGCACCACCGTCAGCGTCGACAGGTCGGGCATCAGTTTGAGGTCGCCGTCGTCTTCCGGGTAATGGAAGCCGTTGCCATCCTCGGGGTAGCCGCCGGATATCGTCGTCATGAAGACTGCCGACGGCAGCGCCAGCGAGGTGTTGGAGGTGAATTTCTTCGATGGCATCATCTTGCCACGCGCGACGCCTGCCTGATCGGGCGTGATGCACTCGATGTCCTCGATGCCGCGCCATTCCAGCCAGGCGCTGACTTCCTTCCAGTTCTTGACGCCTCGTTGGTTTTTCACGAAGGCAGGCGTGCGGGCGCGTCCTCCGCGGCTCGACGGACGGACTTCCTTTTTTGCAGGCGGCATCATTCACCAGATTGGGTTGCGGATTGTGGAGTATAGCCGTGCCCTCCTATGGAAGGGAAGGGGAGCCGCGTCGGGCATTGCCCGGTGCGGTTGAAAATCACGCCAATCGGCTTAGTTTCGGCCGTCCCAATTCCAATCGAGGCGTTCAATGCGGCGCAATGACAAACTGACGACGATCGGCTTCGACGCCGACGACACGTTGTGGCAGAACGAGCAGTTCTTCCGGCTGACGGAAAAGCGCTTTGCCGCCATGCTCGTCGACCATGGCGAAGCGGAGCACATCTCGGCACGATTGCTGGAGGCCGAAAGGCGCAACCTCGCTGTCTATGGCTTCGGCATCAAGGGATTTACCCTGTCGATGATCGAGACGGCGATCGAGGTCACGCAAGGCCGCGTGCCGGGCTCGGTCATAGCGGAGATTCTCGATGCCGGCCGCGAGATGCTGAGCCATCCGATCGAGGCCTTGCCGCACGCCCGCGAGACGGTCGAAAAGCTTGCCGGCGCATTCCGCCTCGTGCTGATCACCAAGGGCGACCTCTTCGACCAGGAGCGCAAGCTGGCTGGCTCAGGCCTTGGCGATCTGTTCGACGCGGTCGAGATCGTCAGCGACAAGAATGCTGCCACCTATAGCAGGCTCTTCAACCGCCACGGCGATGGTCCGGCGAAAAGCATGATGGTCGGCAACTCGCTGAAGTCGGATGTGGTGCCGGCCATCGAGGCCGGCGGCTGGGGTGTTCATGTGCCGCATGAACTGACCTGGGTGCTGGAGCATGTCGAAGCGCCGGTAACCGAATCGAGGTTCCGCCAGATATCCGATCTCGGACAACTGCCCGGACTGATCGAAAGCATCATCGATCCCTGATCGCCGGGCGATCCGTGGTCGCCCGGCCTTACCTGGTTTCGATTCCGGACGGAAAAACCGCTATACACTTTCCCGCAATTGCCTCAGCGGCCGATCAGGCGATCGATCACCGGTTGCAACCGTTCGGGCGTGATCGGCTTGGCGATCACCACGTCGATGACACCAGACAGGCCCAGGCTTTCCGTGGTGCCATTCTTGGTTGACAGCAGGATTACCGGTGGCAGCGATTTGCCCGAGGCGCGGCGCAACGCGTCGATGCTGGACATCAGATTGTCGCAGTCCTTGTTGTCGGCGCCGCCGTCAAGGACAACCGCGCCGGGAATGAGCGACCGCAAGATCCTTGCCGCCGTGTCGGGAGATTCCGAAATCGGCTTGAGCCCGGATCGCTCGACGATCTTTGAAATCACCACGCGATTGATTGGCGACCTGCCGACGACAAGCACCTGCGACGGATCACGGATCGCCTCGGTGGTTGAGCCGCGGGTCACCAGATTCGGATGTCTTGGAGTCTCGCCTTCGCGATTCACCGGGCACACAAGTCAGCCAAGAAGCTCGCCCCTATTTCAATGCAGAGTTGAATCCGGAGCGCAATTGGCGTGAGATCGCAGCCTATGTCAAGTTGAAATAAAAGTGCCCGAAATCATCGCCGGGACAGTGAATTTCAAGCAACGCTACTGTACTCGACTGTCCACACGTGCATTTCATAAAAAGAAAATTCACCTGCGCAGGGGCTGCGCAGGTGAAGGGTCGGTTGCATGAATTTCAGTCAGCCGTGGCTCTGCTGCGTGACGATCACCGGGATCAGCAGATCGCCCCAGTTGCCGTCGCCGCCGTGATGTCGTGCCGAGCGCACGAGTTCCACCGAGACGCCCGCCTCGACCGCCTTCATAACCGACTGGTTGAGGCGGTGCAGGTCGTTGGCCAGCATGCGGATCGTCGCCTGCTGGTCGACGCTCATCGTTGTCGACTGTTCCTCGGCGCGTTCCTTGACGCGGCTTATCGATGCCATTGGTTTTCTCCTTGTGTCCCAAGCCCTGTCGGGCGTTTCCTCTGAGTTTTTCTGTTCGCTATTCGGCGGCCGGTTTGAACTGCGCGTGCTCCGTCGATTCATGCATGGCGGTGGTCGACGACTGGCCGCCGGTGATCGCCATCGACACGGCGTCGAAATAGCCGGTGCCGACCTCGCGCTGATGCTTGGTCGCGGTGTAGCCATCGGCCTCGGCCGCGAACTCCGCTTCCTGCAACTCGGAATAGGCCGCCATCTGCCGCGCCTTGTAGCCGCGCGCCAGTTCGAACATGCCGTAGTTGAGCTGGTGGAAGCCGGCGAGCGTGATGAACTGGAACTTGTAGCCCATGGCGCCGAGCTCCTTCTGGAACTTGGCAATCGTCGCGTCGTCGAGG
>NZ_RZRA01000056.1:0-10927 GCF_003998945.1 Mesorhizobium sp. M7A.F.Ca.CA.003.01.2.1
GGTCTGGGACCGGGTTAACGAAGAGCGTGGTGCTGCGGCAGCGGCGGTGCCGAGTATTGTTTTCGAGTAGCTTGTTCGGTAGCCGCCGCTCTGCAGCCTAGGCCGCGCCGACCTTCTCGCCGAAGCTGGAAAAAAACTGTCCGGCCAGTTTCTTCGAGGTCGATTCGATCAGCCGGCTGCCGAGTTGGGCGATCTTGCCGCCGACATCGGCCTTGGCCGCGTAGTTCAATATCGTGGCGTCGGGTCCATCTGCCGTCAGCGTCACGTCGGCGCCACCCTTGGCGAAGCCTGCAATGCCGCCCTTGCCTTCGCCCTGGATGGTGTAGGAGTGCGGCGGCTTCAGGTTCTTCAGCGTCACTTCGCCGTTGAACGTCGCCTTGATCGGTCCGATCTTCACCACCACGGTTGCCGCCATCTCGGTCGGCGACTTCATCTCCAGGCTCTGGCAACCGGGAATGGTCGCCTTCAAGACCTCGGGATCGTTCAGCGCTTCCCACACTTTTTGCAGCGGTGCGGCAATGCGCTCCTCGCCTTCGATCACCAAAGCCATGAAAACCTCCCGGACAAGACTGTCCGAACCCGTAACGCACGGCTTGGTGCGTGTCTATCGCACCAAAGTCCGGTTGCGACCGCACGCCCTCTTGCCTGCTCCCGCGCGTTGCCATATCGATTTGTCTTACAAATACGGAGACCATGATGGCAGGCGCCCCCACCCATAAGAAAAAATTTCGCTCGCAGGAGTGGTTCGACAATCCCGACAATCCGGGCATGACGGCTCTCTATCTCGAGCGCTATCTCAATTACGGCCTGACGCGCGCCGAACTGATGTCCGGCAAGCCGCTGATCGGCATCGCCCAGACCGGCTCGGATCTGTCGCCCTGCAACCGTCATCATATCGAACTGGCCAAGCGTGTGCGCGAAGGCATCGTCTCGATGGGCGGTATTCCGTTCGAGTTCCCCTGCCATCCGATCCAGGAGACCGGCAAGCGCCCGACCGCAGCGCTCGACCGCAACCTTGCCTATCTCAGCCTGGTCGAGGTGCTTTACGGCTACCCGCTCGATGGCGTCGTGCTGACCATCGGTTGCGACAAGACGACGCCGGCGCTGCTGATGGCAGCGGCCACCGTCAACATTCCGGCGATCGCGCTGTCGGTCGGGCCGATGCTCAATGGCTGGCACAAGGGCAAGCGCACCGGCTCCGGTACCATCGTCTGGGAATCACGCCAGCGCCTGTCGGCCGGCGAGATCGATTATGACGAGTTCATGGACATCGTCGCCTCGTCGGCGCCGTCCACCGGCTATTGCAACACCATGGGCACCGCCACCACGATGAACTCGCTGGCCGAGGCGCTTGGCATGCAGTTGCCGGGCTCGGCCGCCATTCCCGCGCCCTACCGCGAGCGTGGCCAGATTTCCTATGAGACCGGAAAACGCATCGTCGAGATGGTGCATGAGGATCTGAAGCCGTCCGACATCATGACGAGAGAGGCTTTCGAGAACGCCATCGTCGTCAATTCGGCCATTGGCGGCTCGACCAACGCGCCGATCCACCTCAATGCCATCGCCCGCCACCTTGGTGTCAAGCTCGACAATGACGACTGGCAGACGGTCGGCCTCAATGTGCCGCTGCTGGTCAATTTGCAGCCGACGGGCGAATATCTTGGCGAGGACTACCATCATGCCGGCGGCGTGCCGGCGGTCATTGCCGAACTGATGAAGGGCGACCTGTTGCCGCATCCCGGCGCACGCACCGTCAACGGCAAGTCGATCGGCGAGAATAGCGAGGGCGTCGCCAACGAAAACCCCGACGTCATCCGCTCTGTCGCCAAGCCGCTGAAGGCCAATGCCGGCTTCATCAACCTCAGGGGCAATCTGTTCGATTCGGCGATCATGAAGACCAGCGGCATCTCGCCCGAGTTTCGCGAGCGCTATCTGTCCAATCCTAGGGATCCCGAGGCTTTCGAAGGCAACGCCATGGTTTTCGACGGGCCGGAGGATTACCACGCCCGCATCGACGACCCGGCGCAAGGCATCGACGAACACACCATCCTGTTCATGCGCGGCGCCGGCCCGGTCGGCTATCCCGGCGGTGCCGAGGTCGTCAACATGCAGCCGCCGGCCTATCTCATCAAGAAGGGCATCCACGCGCTCGCCTGCATCGGGGACGGCCGCCAGTCGGGCACGTCGGGTTCGCCGTCGATCCTCAACGCCTCGCCGGAAGCGGCGATCGGCGGCGGACTGGCGCTG
This sequence comes from Mesorhizobium sp. M7A.F.Ca.CA.003.01.2.1, assembly GCF_003998945.1. Taxonomy (NCBI): domain Bacteria; kingdom Pseudomonadati; phylum Pseudomonadota; class Alphaproteobacteria; order Hyphomicrobiales; family Phyllobacteriaceae; genus Mesorhizobium; species Mesorhizobium sp. M7A.F.Ca.CA.003.01.2.1. Next base: position 2,248 of record NZ_RZRA01000056.1, read on the forward strand.
CTCAAGACGGGCGACCGGGTCCGCATCGACTTGCGCAAGGGCACGGCCGACATCCTCGTCACCGACGACGAGATCACCCGGCGCCGCGCCGAACTGCAGAACAATGGCGGCTTCCACTATCCCGAGCACCAGACGCCCTGGCAGGAGATCCAGCGCGGTATGGTCGCGCAGTTTTCGGAGGGAATGGTGCTGAAGCCGGCGGTGAAATACCAGGATGTCGCGCACACCAGCGGTGTCCCCAGGGACAATCATTGATTCTGGATCGACGGATGGCGGCTTGATCAAATCAGGCCGCCGTCGGTTTTCCGGTCAGCGTGTTGCATCGCGGCCGGGTAGGTCGAGAACGGCCACCGTCCTTGACAAGCGCGCCCAACAAATCCACCATCATGACAAGGGGTGCATCGCGACGACCCCGTGAGGCGTCAGCCCAACGTTCGCGTCCAAGCTTCTCTTTTCAGGAGGTGGACGCCATGCCGTCAACAACCGCTATCACCGTACCGCAATTGTCCCGGCTCATAGGTCTGCCGGGCGCCCCAGTCGTTGTCGATGTTCGCATAGATGAAGATTTCGACGCCGATCCGCGGCTGTTGCCGGCGTCGTGCCGTCGCGATTTCAAAACCGTTTCAACCTGGGCGGCCACGTTCGCCGGCAAGCCGGTGGCCGTCGTTTGCCAGAGGGGGCAAAAGCTCTCGCAAGGCGTGGCCGCATGGCTGCGCCATGAGGGGATATCAGCTGAATCTCTCGAAGGCGGGTTTGAGGCCTGGCGCGATGCCGGAGGGCTTTTGGCCCGCACCGCCAAGATGTCGCCACGCAATGAAAAGGGCGCCAACGTCTGGGTGACGCGATCGCGCCCGAAGGTCGACCGCATCGCTTGCCCGTGGCTGATCCGGCGTTTCGTCGACCCCGACGCGGTGTTCCTGTTCGTCGAACCCGCTGAAGTGTTGGCTGTTGCCGACCGCTTTCAGGCCGTGCCGTTCGACATCGACAATGTGTTTTGGAGCCATCGCGGCGAGCGCTGCACCTTCGACACGATGATCGAGGAGTTCGGGCTGGAATCCGCGGCGCTCGATCGCCTCGCTGCAATCGTGCGGGCGGCCGACACTGCAAGCCTTGACCTGGTGCCTCAGGCGGCCGGCTTTCTGGCTGCCTCGCTTGGTCTGTCGCGTATGTACCGCGACGATCTGGAACAACTGGAAGCAGGCATGCTGCTCTACGACGCGTTCTTCCGCTGGTGTCGCGACGCCACCGAAGAAACGCACAACTGGCCGGCTGCGGGTAAGCCGTCGTGACCGCTCTTGTCCCGGACAATAAGGCGGGAACCGTCCCGGTGCCGGCTGCACCGACCTTCACCGAGGCCGTGAAGGTCTGGGCGAAAATCGGATTGCTCAGCTTTGGCGGTCCGGCCGGGCAGATCGCGCTGATGCACAAGGAACTGGTCGAGGAGCGGCGCTGGATCGGTGAGCGGCGTTTCCTGCACGCGCTGAACTACTGCATGCTGCTGCCTGGCCCGGAAGCCCAGCAACTCGCCATCTACATCGGTTGGCTGCTGCACAGGACGGCCGGCGGCCTTGTCGCCGGCATCCTGTTCGTCTTGCCGGGCGCGCTCGTCATGCTCGCCTTGAGCAGCCTCTACGTCCTCTATGGCGACGTGCCGCTTGTCGCGGCGCTGTTTTTCGGGGTCAAGGCGGCTGTGCTTGCCATTGTCGTCGAGGCGGTGGTCCGGATCAGCCGGCGTGCCCTCAAGAACCGGGTCATGGTGTCGATCGCGGTCGCGGCGTTCATCGCCATCTATGCGTTGAATGTGCCCTTTCCGCTCATCGTCCTGCTAGCCGGCCTGACGGGATGGCTGGGGGATCGCATTGCTCCCGCCCTGTTTTTCGGCTCGGCCCATGGCAAGGACGATGTTGCCGACTTCAAGGGAGCGGTCGACCTGATGTTCGAGCGTGGCGAACTGGCCCATGTCAAACCGACCAGATGGCATGCACCGCGCACCGTCGCGATCTGGCTGCCGCTCTGGCTCGGGCCTGTTCTTTTGATCTGGTGGTTCACCGGCTCTGCAAGCGTCTGGACCGAGATAGGCCGGTTCTTCAGTCTCATGGCTGTCGTCACCTTCGGTGGCGCCTATGCGGTCCTCGCTTATGTCGCACAGGCAGCCGTCCAGTCCTTCGGCTGGCTGGTGCCGGGTGAAATGGTCGATGGCCTTGGGCTCGCCGAAACCACGCCAGGGCCGCTCATCCTGGTGCTGCAGTTCGTCGGCTTCATCGCCGCGTTCCGCCATTCCGGCTCGCTGGACCCGTTGGTTGCCGGATCGCTGGGGGCTTTGCTCACTCTGTGGGTGACGTTCACGCCTTGCTTCTTCTGGATATTCCTCGGTGCGCCCTACATCGAGGCCTTGCGCGGCAACAAGGCACTGTCGGCCGCACTGGGCGCGATCACCGCCGCCGTTGTCGGGGTAATTATGAATCTGGCCCTATGGTTTGCCTTGCACGTCATCTTCCGTGAGGTGCACGCAACGGGCCTTGGCATGAACGTGCCGGTGCCTTCGTCGATCGACTGGCGCGCGGCCTTGCTTTCCGTGGCCGCCATGGTCGCCATCCTGAAGCTGAAAGTCGGCATGCTGCCGACACTCGCGCTATCCGCCCTTGCAGGGATCTTGCTGGCGGCGGCTGGTTAGACAGCACCGCCTTTGCAATCCGCTTGCCCACCACCTAAGTGGGCTGGAAATGGAAGGAAACATCATGGCCGGACGGCGATCTTCCCTCGGCTTCCTCGGAGTGTTCGGCCGTTCGGGCGACTTGAGGCAGCTCGACGATGCATTGCGCGGCGCCGATCTGCATCCAGCCCTTGTGCCGGAGGGCGTGAAGCTTACCCTCGTCAATCTCATGAAGGATCGCTGGCCCGACGAGCCGCCACCGGGCACCTATGCGTCGGTGGCACAATTATGCAGCTATTGCATCGCGGGTCCCGAAACCTTCGAGCAAGCCAATGGCCATGAGCGGACGCTGGGAGCCGAGCGCCGCATCGAGGCGGCGCTTGAAGCCGGTGACAGCCTCGACGCGCAGATCGTGCTGATGACGCTGCATGCCAAGCTCATCAACCCCGAAGTCGTCGACCGATACGGGCTCAGCGCGGAATGACGCGAAAGGCAAGATCTGCCTGATTCTCCTAGAGCAATTCTAGGAAAAGTGTGAGCGGTTTTCCGTCTAGAATTGCGTCAAAACAAAGAGTTAGAGCAGATCGCCGTTTCCGTGAAACGGTGAATGCTCTAAGGCAGCCGAGCCGTTCAGGCCCGGCTGATCTCCTCGAGATACCAGCCGATGTAGCGCAGTTCGTTGTATTCCATCGGCGCGATAGGTCCGGGCACGAAATAGTGCGAGCGCACGCCGCGCGCGGTGTGCTCGATGATCTTCTTGTCCTCTTCGGTGGTGATCTTCCACAGCCAGGTCAGCTTCTCCAGATCGTAATCCTGGCCCTCGACCGCGTCGCCGCGCACCAGCCAGATCAGCTCCATCTCGCAGGTGCCAGCCGTTTTCGGGATGAAGCGGTAGATCATGCCGTGATCGGGATAGCATACGAGGAAGGTCGTGCCGCCGAGATGGATGGAAGTGACGCCACCGTCATAGTCGGAGAAGCGTCCCATCAGCGGGGCCACCGGCGATCCATCCTGGCTGCCGCTCGAAACGCCGTCATAGAGCGCATAGCGGAAGGTGTGGATTGCTTCCTGGCCGGCCGCCGAGTTCTGCCAGCGGTTGGCGCTGCCGATCTCGATGCCGAGCGCGCAGGTGCGTTGCTCCATCGCCGCATTGAGCTGCTCGATCATTTCTGCCGGCTTTTCCAGCGCATGCGTCTGCGAATATTCCGGATGCGCCGGCCCGCAATGGTAACATTCGACATAGTTCTCGACGGCGAGCTTCCAGTTGGCGTCGAGCGGATAGGACTGACGATACGCAACCTTGGCGTCGCCCCAGCCATACTGGCCGCAGCTCGTTCGCAGCGACTGTTCGATCGGATCGAAATCGAGCGGCGTCTCGGCGAAGGAAATGAAGACCAGACCGGATGCGACGCGGACATGAAGCTTCTTCAGCCCGTGCGCCGTGCGGTCGAAATCCTTTGGCATCAGGCGGGCAGCGCGCAACGATCCGTCATTGGAATAGGCCCAGGCGTGGTAGGGGCACACGAACATCTTCGCGTTGCCCTTCTGCTTGGTGCAGACCTCGGCGCCGCGGTGGCGACAGACGTTGAGCATGGCATGCACGGTGCCATCCATGCCGCGTGTCAGGATGACCGCCTCGTCGCCCAGTTTGAACAGCTCGAAATCGCCGGGGTTCGGGATAACGCTGGCGTGGGCCAGGCAATGCCAGTGGCGGCGAAAGACCCGTTCCATGTCGCGCTCGAAGATCGCCGGGTCATGATAGAAGGCACGCACCAGGCCGTGGCCTGGCCGATGAGATGCCACCAGCCGATCGATCGCGTCGCCGTCGGTGGGGGCTTGCTGGATAGGATGCACACTCATTTGTCGTTCTGCCCGATGGTTGGTCGTGTATGGCTGTATGGCTGCACGAGACTTGTCTCCGGTCAGCCGCCCATATGCGTGCGCGGCAGGTGGATCAGGTTGCCGAAACGGGCACGCAATCTGTCGTCGACCTGTTTTGGCACATGGCGCGGAAATCGTTCGGCAAGAATGCGCTTCTTCTCGGTGATCGCACGCAGCAATATATCAGGCCGGCCTTTTTCGTTCCATTCCTTCGGCGAGGAACGATCGCCGAGGGCAGGATAGAAGTGCTCGGTCTGCATCAGCTTGAGCGTTTGTTCGTTGTCGAGATAGTGGCCTGGACCCTTGAGGCAGACCTCCGCGATGCTGTCGATCGACAGGGCCTCGTCAGTCACGTCGATGCCACGCGCGCAGCCCAGGCAATGACCGAGCATGTCGTTGTCGATGACCAGGCTCTCCAGGCAGAAGCCGAGCAGCGAGGCATGCATGCCGGCCGCCTCATAGACGAGGTTGAGGCCGGAGAGGCCGGCCATCACATTGGTGATGCCCTTTTCGTAGCCGGACTGAATATCGGGCAATTTCGAATCCGTCATGCCGGCGGCGGAGCCACCGGGCAGGTCGTAGAATTGCGCCATCTGGGCACAGGCCGCCGTTGCCACCGACTGCTCGGCCGACCCGCCGGCCATGGCGCCGGTGCGCAGGTCGGACATGAACGGCCATGCGCCGAAGATCGCCGGATGGCCGGGCTTGAGCGCGTTGACATAGACCAGGCCGGCCAGCACTTCGGCCACTGCCTGCACGACGGCGCCGGCCATCGCGGCGGGTGCCGTCGTGCCCGACTGGCCGGTCGACAGCAGCAGGATCGGGATGCCGCCTTCGACGCAGGCCTCGAGCACGCCGCAGGCATCCTCGGCGAACCTCATCGGCGGCACGACGAATGAATTGGAGTTGGAAACGAATGGCCGGGCGCGGAAATTCTCCTCGCCTCCGGCGATGGCGTACAGCATTTCAAGTGCAGGCTTCACGTTCTCACGCACCGTGAAGGATGTTCCGACGTGCTTCGATGTTCCCATCACACAGGCATAAAGCGTGTTGAAATCCATCTCGAGCGGATCGGCGATGTCGCGCGCCACCATCGGCCGCTGGAAGAAATGAATGTTGTCCAGCCCGTCGACGATGCGGGCGGCATCATAAATATCCTGCAGCTTGGATTCGCGGTACTCACGCTTCTCCAGATCCACCAGGTGCACGGCGATGCCTGCCGTGCCGTAGTGCACGCGCTTGCCCTGGACCACCATGTCGTGCCTGGGGTCCTGGCCATGAAGCGTGAAATGTCGTGCCGCCCGCTTGATGGTGTCGAGCACGAGCGCGCGCGGAAAGCGGACCCGGCCATCGTCGCCATGGATCGCCCCCACCTTGGTCAGCACCTTTATGCAGGAAGGAATGGCGTTGGCGAAACCCACTGTCTCCAGAAGCGTCAGCACGCCTTCGTGGATACGCTCGCGGTCATCCCCGCGAAGCGGCCCGTAGCCGCCGCCCTCGATGGCCTTGTGCTGTGGTCTGGCATCCTCCACCAGGGGAGATGATCGCATGGCATGTCCTGTTTCGCGAAGACCGGAGCGTTGTGGACGACGGTTCGCCGGCGTGTCCTGCTGTTCGACAGCCACTGGCATGGAAGCACTCCAACTTCGTCGGCAGGAACTCGTGGCGGTTGGTCCACCATCGGCCTGCTTCTTCCCCTGATGACGCCGACTATGCCGCCGGCACTGGCCCATCCTATGGGCCAGCTGGCTCAGTTCCATGTGCCAGAACTAAAATACCGGAGCCGCTGCGAGCGGCTCCGGTCACGAGAGGTCGATGATGGATCAGGCGGCCGCGGGTCTGCGTCCGGCGGCCGTGGCCAGTTCGCGGATGCCTGGCTCGATGTGCTGTAGCGCGATCGACGAGATGCCCAGCCGCATGAAACGCGAAGGCTTTTCAGTGCGATCGAAGAAGCGGTCGCCTGGCTCGATGATGACGCTGCGCGAGGCCGCTGCCTCGGCAAGCCCGCGCGAATCGGTGCCGCGCGGCCCTTCGAGCCACAGCGACGTACCGCCGGCCGAATCGGTCGAGCGCCATTCCGGCAGGAAGGCGGAAATCGCATGGACCAGCCGCTTGCGCCGCTCGTCGAAGGCTGACGACAGCCGCCGCACCAGCGCCTCGTGGTGGCCGAGCGACAGGAACAGTGCGACGGCGCGCTGATTGTTGGCCGGCGGATGACGCAGCATGAAGCGGCGCAGCGCCCGGAGCTCCGCGATCAGTCCGGCAGACGCCACGATGTAGCCGAGCCGCAGGCCGGGAGCCAGCGTCTTGGACATCGAGCCGACATAGACCACGCGGCCGGAACGATCGAGGCTCTTCAGCGCTTGCTGCGGTGCCTCGTCGAGAAGCTGGCTGTCATAGCCGTCCTCGATGATGATCTGGTTGTAGCGGTTGGCGCGCGCCAGAAGATCCTGCCGCCGTTCCGCCGACAACGGCACCATGGTCGGGCAATGATGGCTGGGCGTGACGAAGACGAAGCCGGAATCATTGGGAATAGAAGCAGTTACGATGCCGGACTGGTCGACCGGCACCGGCTGTATCTCTGCGCCCGCAAGGCGGAAGATCGAGCGCGCGTCGGGGTAACCGGGGTCCTCCATCGCCACCTTGGAGCCCTTGGACATCAGCAGCGTCGCCAGCATGTAGAGCGCGTTCTGGGCGCCCAGCGTGACGATGATCTCGTCGGGATTGGCGAAGATGCCGCGCCGGGGCAGGAGCCGCGCCTGGATCTGCTCGATCAGCAGCGGATCGTCACGGTCGACCATATCGGATGCCCAGTTGCGGATTTCCAGCACGGCAAGCGCCATGCGGTTGCACTCGCGCCATTCAGCGGTCGGGAACAGCGCCGGGTCGAACTGCCCGTAGACGAAAGGATAGGACGACTTGATCCAGTTCTCGTGCTTGGCCGGCGGCGGCATGTCGCTTGCGGCGATCTTGCGGCGTGCCTTCCAGTCGATCTCATTGGCCTGGTCGGGCGCCTTCTGGTGCGGCTTGGCCGGTGTCGCCAGCACATCGGGATTGACGAAATGGCCACGCCGCTCGCGCGCCACCAGGAAACCCTGGTCGACGAGCTGCTGGAACGCCAGCACCACGGTTCCGCGCGCGACGCCGAGTTTTTCGGCCAGGATGCGGCAGGAAGGGAGCGGCATCGAAGCGGCGATCTGGCGGTCGAGAATGGCGGCTACGATGGCCTGGCGGATCTGCGCCTGCAGGGTTTGGCCGGATTCGGCCGAAATCCGGAACAGGCCGGACCATATCGCCGTGTCGTTTCGCTGTGGCATGGGAGATTTCCTCGATGGCCAGCCTTTTTCGTTTGGCTGGACCAGCCGAACGTAACCGTGGCACAAGGGGTTGCGCCAATCAATTTTTCTGATCGTTGGGATTTATGCCAGTGATCCTTCACGTCCTTTTGATGCCGCGTTGCGGCATCGTGGGGTGACGCGGCGCTTCATCCCGGCGATGACATCGTGCGTCATGGCGGCGTGTGGGTGTGCGTCATCGCTGCGCATTGATACGGGTGGAGTTCGGCCCGATAGATTGTCGCGACGACACGCGCCGGAAACATCCGGTCCGTAATGATGGCTCGAGGTCTCGGAGTTTGGCAGTGGATCAATCGTCCTTTCAAAAACAGCTCGCCGCCTTGCGCGACCACCGCGCGGCGGCGCCCGCCAGCATGCGCCAGACCTTCGCCGCCGATCCCAAGCGGTTCGTGGAATTCTCCGCCACCGACGGCGATCTGCTGCTCGACTGGTCGAAGTGCGCGGTCGACGCGACCACCATGGAGCAGCTGGAAAAGCTCGCGCAGGCCGCCGATCTCGAAGGCCGCCGCGCCGCCATGTTCGCGGGCAAGAAGATCAACGTCACCGAGGACCGTGCCGTGCTGCACACGGCGCTGCGCAACCTGACCGGCAAGGGCGTCACCGTCGATGGCCAGGACGTCAAGGCGGACGTCATCGCCGTGCTCGACGCCATGGGCGCCTTTGCCGATGCCGTGCGCTCGGGCAAGGCGGCCGGCGCCACCGGCAAGAAGATCACCGACATCGTCAACATCGGCATCGGCGGTTCCGATCTCGGCGCGGCCATGGCGACGCTGGCACTGGCGCCCTATCA
>NZ_RZRA01000570.1:0-3695 GCF_003998945.1 Mesorhizobium sp. M7A.F.Ca.CA.003.01.2.1
GGTATGACGTGCTGGCCGACACTGCGCTTGCCAGTGTCGTGCGCACCGTGCTCGGCCTGCCCGATTCCTTCGCCACCGCCGATGTCGACAAGCAGGCGCAGCTGTTCGAGCAGAAACTCGACATCTCGGATTTCTCCGACCCCGAGAAACTCGGCAAGTTCCTGACGCGCTTCACCAGTATGTACGAGATCAACAACCCGACTTCATCGGCCGTCACCTCGGTCAGCGTGCTGTTTGCCCAGCCACTCACCGTCGGCATCTCCACCGACCTGATGATGGCCATGCAGAAACTGAGGTTCTGAGACCATCATGCGGGACAGCCTGTACGTCGCTCTTTCATCGCAGATCGCGCTCGAGCGGCGCCTCGACACCATCGCCGACAACGTCGCCAACGCCTCCACGATCGGCTTTCGCGCCACCGGCGTGAAGTTCGAGGACGTCGTCTCTGGCACCGGGCAGAAATCGGTGTCATTCGCCTCCCCGGGCAAGACCTACCTTTCCGGCGCCCACGGTGCCTTGAGCGAGACCGGAAATCCCTTCGATTTCGCCATCCAGGGCGATGCCTGGTTCGCTATAGAGACGCCGGTCGGCACCGTCATGACCCGCGACGGCCGTTTTTCGATGAACGAGAACGGCGAACTGATGTCGATCGAAGGCCACCCGGTGCTCGATGCCGGCGGCTCGCCGATCCAGCTTGACCCCCGCAACGGTCCGCCCAAGGCCGGGGCCGATGGTTCGTTGCGCCAGAACGATCAGCTTGTCGGATCGATCGGCCTCTACAATTTCGATCCAGGCGCGAACTTCGTCCGCTATGGCAATTCCGGCATTGTTCCGGCACGCACCCCGGAGCCTGTCACCGATCGCTCCGATATCGGCGTTGCCCAAGGTTTTCTCGAAGAGTCCAATGTCAATCCGGTGCTGGAGATCACCAGGTTGATCATGGTCCAGCGCGCCTTCGAGAACACGGCCGCCCTGATGCGCCAGACCGACTCGTCCACCGACGAGGCGATCAAGACGCTCGGCTCGAAATAGTCCATGTCGCTCGACCAGCCATCCCTGCGGGCACTCGAAAGACAACTCCAGCCGGCACCGGAAGACCGGCTTGCCGCCCTGGAACGGGTCTGGCGGCGTTTCGCCGACGCCGAGGCACTGCTCAAGCGCGGCGGCCGCGTCATCGAAGTCACGCCCACGCACTACAAGGTGCACGGCCTTTCCGGCTTCGCCAGGCTGGGTGACATCGTCGAGCAGCCCGGCCATGCCGGTGCGCGCCGCGGCGAGATCGTCAAGATCGGCCGCGACGAGGCCGTCGTGGCACCCTTCGAACGCAGCGCCGATTCCGGCATCGGTGATGCCGTGTTCCGCCGCGGTCCGCTTGTGGTGGCACCGCATGCCTCATGGCGCGGCCGCACCATCGACGCACTCACCAGGGCGATCGATGGCGGCCCGCCGCTCGCCCGGGGAGACGACACATCGCGCGGCGCCCAGACGACGCCGGGCGCCATGGCGCGGCAACGCGTCGGCACTGCCTTCATGACCGGCGTCAAGGTCATCGATATCTTCACGCCGCTCTGCTTCGGCCAGCGCCTCGGCATCTTTGCCGGCTCCGGCGTCGGCAAGTCGACGCTGCTCGCCATGCTCGCCGGAGCCGACGCATTCGATACCGTCGTGGTGGCCCTCATCGGCGAACGCGGCCGGGAAGTCCGTGAATTCCTCGAGGACACGATCGGCGACAGCATGGCCAAGACCATCGCCGTCGTCGCCACCAGCGACGAAAGCGCCATGATGCGCCGGCGTGCGCCGGACACCGCCATGCGCGTCGCCGAGCATTTTCGCGACCAGGGGCATCGCGTTTTGCTGGTGCTGGATTCGATCACCCGCTTCGCTCACGCCTTGCGTGAGGTGGCGACGGGAACCGGCGAGCCGCCGGTCGCCCGCGGTTATCCGGCCTCGGTGTTCACCGAATTGCCCAAGCTGCTCGAACGCGCCGGGCCGGGTACGGAAGGCAAGGGATCGATCACCGCCATCATTTCCGTACTGGTCGACGGCGACGATCACAACGACCCGGTCGCCGATTCCGTGCGCGGCATCCTCGACGGCCATGTCGTGCTCGACCGCACGATCGCCGAACAGGGTCGCTACCCCCCCGTCAACCCGCTGTCGTCCATATCGCGGTTGGCCGGAAAGGCCTGGAGCGTCGAACAGCGCGCGCTGGTGACAAGGCTGAAGTCGATGATCTCGCGCTTCGAGGACACACGCGATATCCGCTTGCTCGGGGCCTATCAGGGCGGCGTCGATGCCGAACTCGACATCGCCGTGCGCCAGGTGCCGCTGATCTATGAAGCGCTGACGCAAGGGCCGAAGGATCGCCCCTCAGCCGACCCGTTCTCCGATCTCGCCCGCCACCTCAAGAGCAAGCTGAACGCCGATGCCGGAGACTGAACGCGAATACACCGAGCGCATCCTGCGCGACATGATCGCCGAGGCCAATGCCGCGCAGCAGGCAGAGGCTGACACGGCGAGAACCGCCAAAGCAAAGGCCGCCCGTGCCATCGCGGCCAAAGCCGAGGCCGTTCTGGCCAGAGCCGTCAAGCCAATCCTGCCACGGGCTGGCAAAGCCGATCCTGATCTGGCCAGGCCCGTCGAACCCGCTCTGTCCCGGGCTCCCCAGGCGGTGGCTGCCGAGATGACGCAGGCCAGCCGGGAATCGCTGATCGACGGCCTGTTCCCGCGCACCGAATGGCCGCAGCCGCCAAAGGCGCCGTTTCCCCGACTGGAGAAGAAGTCCGACCGACGCAGCGATTTCGTCATTGCCGCGCTCGGCATCGCGCTCGGCCTGATCTGCGCCCTGTTCCCCTGGTATATCTTCTTCAACCAGGACCAGTTTGGCGTCCAGGCGATGAAGTTCGGCGGCACAGGCTCTAATTCCGGGCGAGCGGGCGGCGGCGTGGTCGCCGAACGCAGCGCGCCGCTGACGGCAAAGGACGTTCCCGCGGCCAATCTCGATCTTCTTGCCACGGGGACGGTGCGGGATGATGCCGATCCCGCAGCCGCATCCGACGAGCAACCGTTTCCGGCCGACGCGGCGAAATTCCGCATGGTTCATGTCGCCAACGGCCGCGCCATGATCCAGGACGACGCTGGCCTCTGGATGGTCCAGCGCGGCTCGATACTGCCGGATTCCAGCAAGGTATCCTCCATCGAGCAGCGCAACGGCAAATGGGTCATGATCACCAGTGCCGACCAGGTGATCGAACTGTCCCGATAAACGATCTCCGGCTTCCGGCCATCCGCAAGGCCCGCGCAAGACTGGCGGCCTAGTCTCTGGGTACCTGCTCGGAGATTCCCATGGAGCCCGTTTCCCTTTTCGACCTCGCCGCCAAGCAAGCGCAATGGCTGGCCGTGCGCCAGTCGGCCGTGGCCGGCAACATCGCCAATGCCAACACGCCAGGCTATACGGCAAACGACGTCGAGCCATTCGAAAAAGTGCTCGACCGCGCCGCCGTATCGCTGCAGGCCACCCAGGCCGGCCATCTCGGCAATGCAGCGACCAATGCCGGCTTCACCATCAAGCCGCAGGAAGATGACGGCGTTGTCATGCCGTCCAAGAACTCGGTCGTGCTGGAAGACCAGTTGCTGAAGGCCGGCGAGGTGCGCCGGTCCTTCGAGCTCAACACGGCGATCGTCAAGGCGTTCCA
>NZ_RZRA01000571.1:0-3695 GCF_003998945.1 Mesorhizobium sp. M7A.F.Ca.CA.003.01.2.1
GCCGAGCCGGAACCCGCTGAATACGTCAAGATTTGCGACGTCTACGGCGCTGGCTACTTCTACATCCCCGGCACCGAGACCTGCCTGCGCATCGGCGGCTATATCCGTTATGACATCGGTGGCGGCGACGTCGGCTCGTTCGATGGTGCAAGAAGCGCAGATCATCAGGACATCGGTGAGAGCAACGACACCTGGCGCAAGAGAGCCCGCTTCACGCTGAAGACCTGGACCGGTCAGGAAACCGAACTCGGCACCTTGAAGACCTACACCGAGACCCGCTTCAATTTCAGCAACACCCAACGCGATACGAGCCCGTTCATCAATGCTGCTGGCAACGAGCCTGTTTCGCTGAACTTCGCCTGGATCCAGCTCGGTGGCCTGCGCGTCGGTAAGGACGAATCGGCCTTCGATACGTTCGTCGGCTACGCCGGCAACGTCATCCAGGATACGCTGGTTCCCTATGGCGGCTTCGACACCAACGTCATCCAGTATTACTTCGATGCTGGCAACGGCTTCTCGGCTGTGGTTTCACTCGAAGAAGGCTATGGCGCCTACACGATCGACAGCTATGTTCCGCATGTCGTCGGCGGTGTGAAGTGGACGCAGGGCTGGGGTGCAATCACCGGCGTTGTTTCGTATGACAGCAACTACGAAGAAGTCGCCACCAAGGTTCGCTTGGACGTGAACGCGACGAACGAGCTGACGCTGTTCATCATGGGCGGTTACGGCACCGACGACAACTACACCGACGCAAGCTTGAATTTCCCTGCTGGTGGTCGCGGCATGTACAAGCAGTGGAGCGGCAATTGGGCACTGTGGGGCGGTGGCACCTACAAGTTCAACGAGAAGACCTCGTTCAACGCTCAGGTGTCATATGACGAGGGCAAGAACCTCGGCATCGCGGCGAACATCGCCTACGACGTGGTTCCTGGCTTCACGGTTACGGCCGAAGTCGATTACCTTAATGTCGGCAACGACACCGTGTCCAACTGGACCCATGCCGACAAGAAGAGCAACATCGGCGGTATCCTCCGCTTCCAGCGCTCGTTCTAAGGGCTGGTTCCTTACAGGTGAAATCCAGCCCGGGCGCGCAAACGCCCGGGCTGTTTTTGTTTCGTGACTGGATCAAGGCAAACGGAAGGATGGGGGTAACGGTAGCTGAATAAATCCGTGGGGTGGTTTCGTGGGATCCGCTGATGGGCGGATGAAATCACAACTGCGTGATTAAAATCTCTTGAAAGGACGCTTCCAAGCGGGTAGGGCTGACCTATCCCACTCGGGGGTGTGGCAAATGATGACGAACGAAGCGATTCAAGAGGGCGAGTCCTCTGATCATTTTTCGATGTTTTCTTCTCAAAGTCCGAAGATTCGATACACCTACAACAAGATTAGAGAAGTAAAATCGCATCGGGTCGGAGATCTTTTTTCAGCATATCGGGACATATTATGGGATGATGGGCGGCATAAGTATAATGTCAGCTCGTTCATCGGCGAAATAGACGAGATTCTCCTTGGTGAGCGTTTCAGCGCCTTTGACCAAAGTACCCTGGACAACCTTATCGGCACCCTGCGCCAGCGCGGCAACAGCAACGCAACCATCAATCGAAAGATGGCTGCCCTCAGCAAACTGCTGCGCAAGGCTCACAAGATGGGAGATATCCACAGCCTGCCCGAGTTCCGCCGCCAGAAGGAGCGGGCGGGTCGGATTCGCTTCCTCGAAAGGGACGAAGAGGCGCGCCTGTTCGCCGCCATCAAGAGCCGCAGCGAGGATGCCTACAGGCTTTCCGTTTTCCTGGTCGACACCGGATGCCGTCTCGGCGAGGCGCTTGGGCTGATCTGGAACGATATCCAGGAGCATCGCGTCTCCTTCTGGATCACCAAATCCGGCCGCAGCCGCACCATTCCGATGACCGAGCGGGTCAAGGAGGTCATCAAGCTGCCTCCCACCGAGGGTCGTCGGCCCAAAGGACCGTTCACCAAGCTCAGCCAGGCACAGTTCCGTGCCATCTGGAACGACGCGAAGGCCGAAGTCGGCCTCGGCGCCGACGATCAGGTGGTGCCGCACATATTGCGCCATACCTGCGCCTCGCGTCTTGTCCAGGGCGGCATCGACATCAGGCGCGTGCAGATGTGGCTCGGCCACCAAACGCTGTCGATGACGATGCGCTACGCGCATCTGGCCACCAACGATCTCGATGGCTGTGTCATCGTGCTGGAAACGCCTCGATCGACTCAGCCGGGCGGCAATTGCGCTGAAGGCCCCATGTTTTCTTCGCCCGTGACGACGCCTTCGTCGCCGACGGCAGAGCGGAAAAAGAGGGACGGGGCAGCCGCCGCCGCTAAGGAGTCGCCGAAAGCGACTCGGAAAAGTTCAAAAGCCAAGTAGGCTGAAGAAACTTGCCTATACTATCATAGCTATCCCGTGACCTTGTTCGGTCATGGGATTTACTTCAGGATATTCTTCCGCTCGGCCTGATCGAGAAAAGCGCCTATGTCGCCCGGTAGGCTGCCGGTCTCGAGGAACGGCGCATGGCCCTGACCCTCGACGGTGATCGTCTCCATCATGGAATGGCGCTCTCTCATCTGCTTGAGCGTGTCTGTGGACAGCAATCTCGAATTAACGCCCCGTATGGTGAGCAGAGGAATCGCGGCCAACGCCTCGAATTGCGGCCATAGGTCAGGCAGCTTCTGCGTCAGATCGAGACTGGCAACGGTATCCACCAGCTTCGGATCGAAATCCGGCACCAGCCCACCATCCGTTTCGCGGTAGAGAGCCCATACCATCCGATCCCAATCGGCGCCGGCAAGAGCGGAGAAGTCTTCGCCATGCACGCTGCGCTGGGCGGCCGCCGCCTGTGTGCGGGTTTTCGGTGCCGGGTCGCGCTCGAGATAAGACTGGATATGGGCAAGTCCGGCCGTCTCGATCATCGGTCCGATGTCGTTGAAAACAATGGCTTTCAGGACGGATGGCCGCATCGTCCCGAGCACATGGATGATCAATCCCCCGCGCGAGGTGCCGATGAAGGCCGCTTCTCCGATGTTCAGCGCCGCCAGCCCGGCGAGAATGTCGCCGGCCTCCACGCCGACATTGTAATTTTTGACGTCGGGATCATAAGCTGACTGCCCGCGCCCGCGGTAGTCGAAGGCGATGACCTTTCGTGGAGTTGCCGCATGCGTCGACAGATAGAGCGCCAGCTCGTGAAAATCCCTGGCATTGCGGGTCAGGCCAGGCAGGCAGACAACCGGCCAGGGTCCGGAATTGGCCTCGCCATAGACGCGCGCATGGAGTTTTAACCCGTCCGGTGCGCTGTAGAAGAAGTCGGAAAAAAGCTGCTCGCTTGCCATCGGAATGTGCGACCTCGCTGTATCAATCTGGACAGCTACAGGCGAGGGCAGGGATGGTCAATAAAAGGCGCTCTTGCCTTCTCCCACAAGTGGAGAAGGACAGAAAGGCTCAACTCCGCCCGTTCACCAGATCCCCGACAATGTCGTATTCGCCGGAAATACGCATCTTGTAGACCTCGTAATTCTCCATCACTCGCTGAACGTAACTTCTTGTTTCCGTGTAGGGAATCCGCTCGATCCAGTCGACGACCGCGTCGATGTCCTTGCCGCGCGGGTCGCCATATCTGCCCACCCACTGCCTGGCCCGGTTGGGGCCGGCATTGTAGCCGGCGAAGGTCAGCACGTAGGAG
>NZ_RZRA01000572.1:0-3692 GCF_003998945.1 Mesorhizobium sp. M7A.F.Ca.CA.003.01.2.1
CGCCGGCACCATCTCGCCCGGCATCGCCACCAAGACCGAGCAGGAAAAGGTCGAGGAGTTCGTCAACAACCGCGTCGGGATGATGATCGACTCGCTCGCGCATGTGAACCTCATCCGCAAGCGCAATCCCAAGCTGAACTTCGACCTCATCCCGGTCCCTGTCGTGGAAAACTATACCGGCAAGCGCGGCCTTCCCTATGCCTCCTGGGGCATCGGCATCTCTGCGGCTTCGAAACATCAGGAAGAGGCCTGGAAACTCGTCCAATATCTGATGAGTGAAAAGGTCAACGCCAAGCTCGTGTCGCTTGCAAACGCCTTCCCGGGCAACGTCAACGCCAAGCCCGATTTCGTGACCTCGGACAAGGCTTTCGGCAAGGCTTTTGAAATCTTCAAGACCGGTCATCTCGCCAATGAGTTCACGGGCCTGCCGGTGGCTGAAGACCTGATGACCCAGTTCGACGTGCAAGCCCAGAAGATGCTCGCCGGCGAGCAGTCTCCGGAACAAGCCGCCGCCGCCGCTCAGAAGGGCTGGATGGCGAAATTCTGATCGGCCTGTTCCCGTTTGCTGTCTTCGACCGGGTGACCTGACTTCGGGCAGGCCACCCGGCAACAACGGATCGGCATTCTGAGTGGACTTGTTTTCGAAAGCTTACCTTCCCTTGAAGGCGTATCCCAAGGTTGGCACATGACCCGGCAAAAGCGCTCCCACCACAAGCTCAAACGAGCGGTCGCACCCTACCTCTATCTGTCGCCCGCGCTGCTCATAGTCGGGCTCCTGATGCTGCTGCCGATGGTGACGGTGATTGCCTACTCGTTCCAGAACAGCGCGGTGCTGCGTCGTGACCCATCCTTTGCCGGACTGAAGCACTACCAGGCGATCTTCGACGACCCCGTGTTCTGGGCTTCGCTGTGGCACACGCTCTACTTCACATGCATGAGTGTCATTTTCCACATGACCATCGGCATGGTCTTCGCGCTCATGCTGAACAGCGACCGCATCAATCCGACGCTGCGCAATATTCTGCGTGTGCTCTACATACTGCCCTGGCTGTTCACCGCGGTGATCATCGCCGTGATCTGGCGCCTCCTGCTTGAGCCGAACGGTGTCGTGAACAGTATTCTCATGCAAATCGGCATCATCGGTTCCAAGGTCGAATGGTTTTCCTCGCCTGAGACCGCGCTGCATGCAGTCACTTTTGCCAATATCTGGGCGGGCTACCCGCTCTTCATGGTCAGTTTGCTCGCGGGTTTGCAGGGCATTCCCAAGGATTTCTACGAGGCCGCCGATATCGACGGGGCGAAAGCCTACCAGAAGCTGATCTTCATCACCATTCCGCAGCTGATGCCGATCATCATCAGCATCTCGCTGCTCGACTTCATCTGGACCATGCAGGTCTTCCCGCTAATCTGGATAACGACGGGCGGTGGCCCGATCTACTCGACCGAGGTCCTCAGCACCTACACGTACAAGCTGGCATTTTCGAGCTACAACCTGTCGCAGGCTTCGGCCAGCGCCGTGGTCATCCTGCTGATCTCTCTCGGCCTGACGCTGTTCTATATTCGCTATCAAAAGGCTCGGTAATCACCATGAGGAAAAGGCACACGCCGAAAGACAGGCTGATCACCGTGGCGCTCCATGTAGCGCTTGCAGCAGGGCTCTTTTTCGCGGCATTCCCGATCTACTGGATGCTGAGCAGCTCGTTCAAATCGAATACCGAAATCTTTGCCCTGCCGCCAACCATCCTGCCAAAGGCGTTCACGCTGGAAGCGTATGCAGCCATCCTTGGCGACCCGGTAAAGCTGCGCTTCTTCTTCAACAGCTATTTCGTGGCGGGAGCGGTGACCGTGCTGACGGTGCTGATCGCCTTGCTGGCGGCCTACGGGTTCAGCCGCTTCAATTTCCGCGGCAAGGGCAGCCTGAACACAATCATCATCAGCACGCAGACGATTCCGCCGATCACACTTTTGATCCCCTTCTTCGGGCTTGTCGTCTCATACGGTATCTTCGACACCTATGTCGCACTGATCCTGACCTACCTGGTGTTTACGCTGCCCTACGCGATCCTGCTGATGACGGGATATCTGAACACCTTGCCCCGCGATCTCGATGAAGCCGTGGCTGTCGACGGCGGCAGCAGCTGGACCGCGCTTTGGCGGGTGATTGTCCCGATTTCACTGCCTGGTATCGTGGCGACGTCGGTCTACACCTTCCTGTTGTGCTGGAACGAATTTCTCTTTGCGCTGACGCTGACGAAGTCGACGTCCATGCGCACGGTCCCGATCGGCATCCAGCTGTTGATGGGGCAGCATGCCTTCGAATGGAACCAGATGATGGCGATGAGCGTGCTCGGCTCGCTACCGCTCTTGCTCATCTACCTCGTTGCCCAGAGATACTTCCTCGCCGGCATGACCGCGGGCTCGGTCAAGTAGGATGTTCATCCCACGGCGACGCAGGGTGGCATCAATCAATAAGCGGTATCAAGGATTGAAAGGATGAACGTGAAAGACCTCAAAGTCGGCTGCCAGACCTTCACCTGGGAAATGCTGGGAGACCGGTTCACCGGCGGCCCCGACGATCTGCTGAGGGCGATCTCTGACGGTGGCTATGCCGGCATCGAGATCACCGACACCATGATCGGACATTATGGCAACAAGCCGGAGGAGTTCGCCGCCGCGCTGAAGGCGTGGGGGCTGACGCTGGTTTCCTTCGCCTTTGGCTCGCACAGCGGTTTTACGTCGAAGGAGGAGATCGGCGCCGACCTCGAAACCGCCAAACGCTGGATCGATTTCGCCGCCGCCTTCCCGAATGCGCTGGTGTCGATGGGCTCGGCCACGGTGGTGTCCGACGGCCCGCGCGACGAGAAGTTCGCCATCGCGGCCGAGGTCTACAACCAGGCCGGCGAGCTTGGCCGCAGGGACGGTGTTCAGGTCGCGGTGCATCCCAGCTCGCACCACAACACGCTGCTGTTCGACCGCGCCGATTACGACGCGATCTTTGCCTTGCTCGACCCCGACCTGGTCGGCTGGGTACCGGATACCGGCCATATACTGCGCGGCCACAAGGACATGTCCGATACGCTGCGCACCTACCGCGACCGCATCCGCTACATCCACCTCAAGGACGTCGATGCCAACGGCAGCTGGGCCATGCTCGGCAAGGGCGTCTGCGACACGCCGGCGGTGATCGAGATCGCCAACACCGCACCGCGCTTCAACGGCTGGCTGGTGCTGGAGGAGGAATCCGAAACGGCCGCCGCCGATCCCGCCGGCGCGGTAAAAACCAACCGCCAGACAATGCGCAGCTTGGGCGCCTGAAGAACGAGACGATGATCAAGAAACAGGACAGACGCCTCAGGGTCGGTGTGCTCGGCTGCGGCCCCATCGCGCAGTTCGCGCATCTGCAATCCTGCGTGAAGGCTGGGAATGCCGACCTCTACGCCATCTGCGACGCGGCACCCGATCTGCTCGCCCGCATGGGCGCCACCTACGAGCCGCAAAAGATGTATGCCGACTACGACGCCATGCTCGCCGATCCCGAACTGGAAGCGGTGATCGTCGCCACGTCGGACGCCTATCACGTGCCGATGTCGATCAAGGCGCTCGATGCGGGAAAGCATGTCCTGTGCGAAAAGCCGATCGGCACCTCGGTGGAGGAAGGCGAGGCGCTGGCCCAGGCGGTCAGGCGCTCGGGC
>NZ_RZRA01000573.1:0-3687 GCF_003998945.1 Mesorhizobium sp. M7A.F.Ca.CA.003.01.2.1
ACAAGGACCTGACCGGCAACTGGCAGTGCCGCACCATCAAGGCCGGCGGACCTTTGCCGCTCGTCATCTATGGCTGGTTCAAGTGCAAGGTGACCGATGACGGTTCCGGCTGGCGGCTGGAGAAGATCAGCGGCTCGCAGCGCACCAGGGGCCGTTTCTTCGACGATGGCGAGAAACGCGCGATCTATCTCGGCTCCTTCTATGTCAACAGCGATCCGGCAAAGCCCTATGGCAGCGGTCCGCAAACCGACCAGGTCGGCTACGCCTTCCGCAACAGCGCCAAGGAATGGCGCATCGAATTTCCGGCGCCCTACTATGAATCGAAGCTCGATATCATCGAATTCAAGCGCTGACTGTGTATCGAAGAGCTGATCACCAAGGATTAACCCGGACACCCTAGCATCCCGTCTATTGTCGAGAAGGGTTGCTTGGAGGGGGCAAGATCCATGGCAGCATCAGAATCCAATACGCGTCCGATCGTGGTCGTCACCGGAGGCGGCCAGCATGTCTGGGCTATGATCAATGCGATCGCCGACCGCGTAGGTCCTGTCAGCGTCGTCCTCGAAACGCCTGAATCCAAAAAGCAATTGCTGCGTGGCCGGGCTCGCCGCCAAGGCTGGATTTCCGCCATCGGCCAGCTTGGCACGATGGTACTGAGTAGGTTGGGCAAGCGATTCCTGGCCGGCCATAGCGCGCGACTGATTGCCGAGGAGAAGCTGGAGGTTGAGCCGCGACCAGGCCAGGAGATCATCCCGGTAGCCTCGGCCAATGGGCTTGAGTGCCTGCAGGCGATCCAGAAGATCCGGCCAGGCGTTGTGCTGCTCAACGGTTGCCGACTAATCTCGGCTGAGATGCTGAGCAAAATGCCCTGCCCGGTGCTCAACTACCATGCGGGCATCACGCCGAAATATCGCGGCATGAATGGCGGCTATTGGGCTCTGGTATCAGGCGATGCGGAGAATTTCGGCACGACTGTCCACCTCGTCGACGCTGGCGTCGACACTGGTGGCGTGCTGAAGCAGGCGCGCGGCAGATCGAAAAAAGGCGACACCATCTCAAGTCACGCGCTACGCCAGACGGCGTTCTCGCGCGACATCTGCGTCGAGGCTGTCAGCGATGCACTGGCTGGAAAACTCACGACGATCGATCCCGGCCTGCCTTCGAAACTCTGGTATCATCCGACGATCTGGTTCTACGTCTGGACGGGCCTCAGAACTGGCATCTGGTAGCGCGTTTTTCGTCCTGGACGGCATACTGCGCGCCAGCGTTTCCGACGCGCTGGACCGGGCGCCGGCACACGCCGCAAACGAATAAACCCACTTTTCATTTTACGACATCGATATGCGTCGCTTTTGAATGCGCGCGCGTCGTCCCATAACAAGCGGCACCACTGCGCTTGCGGCAATGCTCGATAGTTCGAGGAGTGAGAATTCATGGCCGATCTGATCGTCGTCTACTGGCGCGACATCCCTGCCCAGGTGATCGTCAAGAAGGGCCGGCAGAACGCCAAGCGCGAACTGCCGCTGCGCTTTACCGAGGCGATCGACATGTGCGCCATGCGCACCGGCGCCGGCGGTACAGACGACTATCTGGCCGAATGGCGCAAAGCCGATCCCATTCCGGTCGGCGACGACCTCGAAGCCGAAGTCGAGAAGGCATTCAACGACATCGACACGAGATATGACCGCGAGCGGCTGGTCGCTCTGGTCAAGGCGGGCGGCAAAGAAAATGTCTGAAACCATTCCTGCCAAGGAGAGGCCGGCTGTTACCCAGGCCACTCTGGTCAAGAAGGCAGCGCCGAAATCCGACTACAAGCCGGCCGACGTATCGCCGCAGCGGCGCGTGCAGCGTTCCTTCGCGGTCAGATTATGGTCGGTGCGGCACTCGCGATTACTCGAATGGTTCTACGCCAAATTCGCCGACATGTTCCTGCTCCTCCATCCCTTATGGAAAGGCATAGGCTATGGCCGTGTCGAAGGGCCGATCAAATTTGTCGAGAAGCGCGTCAAGGGCTTCATGTTCGACTGCCGCATGTGCGGCCAGTGCATCTTGTCCTCGACAGGCATGTCTTGCCCGATGAACTGCCCCAAGCAATTGCGCAACGGCCCTTGCGGCGGTGTCCGCGCCAACGGCAATTGCGAGGTCGAGCCCGATATGCCCTGCGTCTGGGTCAAGGCCTGGGAAGGCTCGCAGAACATGGTGCACAGCGACAGGATCCTGACCGTGCAGAAGCCGGTCGACCAGTCGCTGCGTGAAACCTCGGCCTGGCTGCGGGTGACCGCGCAGGCGGCCACCGCGCGCGAAGCCGCCGCTGCCGCCAAGAATGAGGCGGCCAGCACCGGGGCGTCGGCATGATCGGCCGCCAGCGCGACGAAAACCCGGCCGGCATCCACCTGCCGCTCGAACCCCTGCCCGGCCACACCTCGCGCGGTCGGCTGGAGCGCGTACTGCGGCGCGGCGAGTTCGCTGTGACGACGGAACTCAACCCGCCCGACAGCGCCGATCCGGAAGACGTCTACAACAGGGCGAAAATCTTCGACGGCTGGGTCGACGCCATCAACGCCGTCGATGCATCGGGCGCCAACTGCCACATGTCCTCGGTCGGCATCTGCGCACTTTTGACGCGCATGGGCTATGCGCCGATCATGCAGATCGCCTGCCGCGACAAGAACCGCATCGCCATCCAGGGCGACGTGCTGGGCGGGGCTGCGATGGGCGTCGCCAACATGCTGTGCCTGACAGGTGACGGCGTGCAGGCCGGAGACCAGCCCGGCGCCAAGCCGGTGTTCGATCTCGACTGCATGTCGCTCCTGGAAACCTGCCGCATCATGCGCGACAACGGCAAGTTCCTGTCCGGCCGCAAGCTGACGACGCCGCCGCAGCTTTTCCTGGGTGCTGCGATCAATCCGTTCGCGCCGCCGATCGACTTCCGCCCGCACCGGCTGGGCAAGAAGATCGCCGCCGGCGCGCAATTCGTACAGAGCCAGTATTGCTTCGACGTGCCCATGTTCCGCACCTACATGCAAAAGGTGCGCGACCTCGGCTATACCGAAAAATGCTTCATCCTGGTTGGCGTCGGGCCGCTCGCCTCGGCCAAGACGGCCAAGTGGATCCGCTCGAACGTGCCGGGCATCCATATTCCCGATTCCGTCATCAAGCGGCTGGAAGGCGCCCAGGACCAGAAAAAGGAAGGCAAGCAGCTCTGCATCGACATCATCAACGAGGTGAAGGAAATATCAGGTGTTTCCGGCGTTCACGTGATGGCCTACCGGCAAGAGGAATATGTCGCCGAGATCGTCGATGAATCGGGCGTGCTGAAGGGCCGCCAGCCATGGAAACGCGAGATCCGCCGCGACGACCAGATGGTCGCCGATCGGCTCGAGCACATACTGCACGACGATATTACCGAAACGCAGGTGGATATGGTGAAGACCGCGCACTGACGGCGCGGACGGCCACCCATTCGCTTGAACGAAACCAGACAACGATATAAAGAAATCTTTATATCACGGCGGAGAGAATTTATGACCCGTACCATCGTCGCTTCGGCGACACGAGAAATCATCATCGGCTTCGACCAGCCGTTCTGCGTGATCGGCGAACGCATCAACCCGACCGGCCGCAAGAAGCTGGCCGCCGAGATGATCGCGGGCAATTTCGAGACCGTCATCAGGGACGCATTGGAGC
>NZ_RZRA01000574.1:0-3685 GCF_003998945.1 Mesorhizobium sp. M7A.F.Ca.CA.003.01.2.1
CTGGCATCATCCTGTTCTGCTCAGAGCCTCCGAAGCCTCTTATGCTTTGGTGCGACCTCTATTGTATATCAGGATGAATGAACTTAATGATATGAACACTTTGATTGATGGCGAGGGGGGCGCCTAACGATGAAATTCAACTTCGATGAACCTCCCGGCGATGACATAGTTGCCGACACGTCGGCAGAATGCCAACGCCAATTGCTGCCTCTCGTCCGCGAGATCGTCCAGGCGGCCGTCGCTGCCGGATGGAGCGAGGAGGACGTTCTTCTGGGGTTTGTCGAACTTGCATGGGATTTGTATGAGAATCGTCGCGACGATCTGCAATGACCGGTAGCCAATCTGGTAGCTCTGCATTGCTGGCGGTGTCGCGGCTTTGCGTCGGCAGCTTTTCGCGGTAGGAATTTTTTCTTGACACGGTGATCTCAGCTAAGGTATATATTCGTGCATGGTGCTGATTTGCGCCAGTGACCCGCCGAGCAGGCGGGTTTTTCGTTTGATGCTCCGTCAGCCAATGCGCCGAAGGGTCCAGAGGAACCTGTTGACCCGTAGTCGCGACCTAAAGGCCTGGGTTCCTCGCCCCGAGGGGCTTTTATCCCGAACAAAATTTTTTGTTTGCGTACGGATGTTATTCACTATCCACAGCATGTGCGTTACGTTGGATCCGGGTCGGGCTAAGGGGGATTTCAGGCGACAGACAAGCGGCTGAGGCCAGGCAATGGAAAATACGGACGATGCTCGGGAAGGCGGCAATTCCCAGGGCGTCAATCGAGAACGGACAGCTCGATATGTCCTGGACATAATCCCTGAAAGCGCAGGCCCCTGGAGGGCCACCGCGGCGCGGAGTGTCATAGACTCAGCCCGCGATCCCGTCTCGCAGACATTCCCGGCCAAAGAGCATTCCACTGGAATTGCGCTGCGGCCCGCACGCCGATCGAGAGCCTTGCTCGGCAGCGACCGGATCACGCGGTACGATACGCCGACCGGATGTCGCGTCGTCAATCCGGCGGGTGTGGACAGCAAGCCGGCCTGGTCCCTGACCCGGGAGAACGCCGTCGTTTCCATCGCTCCCGAAGCGCTGGCGCAATTGGCCGTGCATGAATTCGATCTCGCCGAACTCGATCCGCCTGCTTTCGGCACGGTCGACCCGGCCGATCTGCTGCGCACCCACCCAGGCCGCAACAGGCGCCTTGCGGCGTTTTCCAGAATACATCTTGCTGCAAATCCGCCCCAAGCTCCGCAGGAATCGTCTGGAATGTCATGCAGTCCGCGCGTTGTACGCCGTCCGGCCGGAACGCTCTCATGAATGGGGTTGGCTACGCCGGTCAGCTTCGATCAATCACGATTTGTTTTTCAGGGGAACGCGGAAGGAAGCCTAGGGTTGAACCTCATCTGGGACGAATCAGGAGGCCGAAAAATGCCGGGTGAGGATGGTGTCCCCGGACCGGTTTCCGGACCCAATTCGCGACAACCGACGCTCAACGCGAAAGGCGGGCTTTCGGTTCGCAGCACGCGCCGCGTGCAGGAATTCCTGAACGAGAACTTCACGCGCAAGCTGGCGCTTGCCGAGATGGCCGCGGTTTGCGGTCTTTCACCCTATCACTTCATGCGGGCTTTCTCGAGGACGTTCGGGGTGCCGCCGCATCAATATGTTCTCGATTTGCGGCTGGACCTCGCTGAAAGGCTGCTTGCCGACAGCCGCATGACCATCACGGACATCGCTCATTCCTGCGGATTTTCGAGCCAGAGCCATTTTACCACCGCCATGAAGAAATACCGGCAGGTGACGCCGCTGCAGCTACGGGTGGGCAAGCTTAACGCCAAGGTTAGATGAGACGGCGCTCATGGAATTGCTTGTTTGCCTAGTTTTAAAGCAGTCTCTAAGGTAACGAGCTGTTAACCTCTGCCGGTTTGCTCCGATCTTTTCTCACAAGACAGCAATTTCGTGAAATACCGCGGGCAGGAATCATGTCTTCCTGCGATAGAGCGGAATTGTCAGACATTTCGTGCCGGCCAGCGGAGAGGGACCATGACCGACAATCAGATTTCGAACGGCTCGCTTCTAGTTCAGCATCGCGCGGCGCATTTCGCCGGGCACTGGATCGCGAATGGCGATCCTCGCTCCCGCTCGGTTCGCCGCCGCTTGATGGCGGTGCTGCGCATGGCTCATAGCGTGCTTGGCATGGGGCGCAAGCGCCTGGGGCTGGGGACGCTGGGCGTCGGCGGGATGTCGGCGGCGGCCGCGATGCTGGGCGCCTTCGCGATCGGCATGGCTGCGACGCCAGCTCAGGCGCAATATCAGGCCGGCGGCGGGTCCGCGACAGGCGGCAACGCCGTCGCCATCGGTAATGGTGCCACCTCAAATGGCAATAACAGCGTGGCGTTGGGCATCTCCAACAGTGCAACGGGCGACGGCACGATCGCCATCGGCTATGCGATGGGTGTCAATGGCCTCAATGCCATAGGCATAGGTGTCATCTCCGGCGCGAACGGCGTCAACGCCCTCGCGATAGGCGGGAACGCCCAGGCTGTCGGAGACGGAGCAAGCTCCATTGGCGTCAACTCGGTCGCAGCCGCAGGCTCGGCCGCCTTTGGCCTGAACGCGCGCGCCGACGGAACGAACTCGACGGCGATCGGCTATGTTACCCGGGCGACCGGGCTGCGCGCCACCGCGCTCGGGTTTGGGGCGACAGCGTCCGGGCTGGATGCGCTTGCCCAAGGGAATAGCGCCGTCGCAAGCCAGCAGAACTCTATCGCCATCGGCTTCCAGGCGACCTCGACCGCGATCAACGCCATCAATCTTGGCAACCGAATCGCAGCGGGAAAGGGCGCCCTTCAAGAGAGCGCCGTCGCCATCGGCACGGACGTGCTGGCGTCTCAGGTTGACAGCATTGCGATCGGGCGCCAAAGCCAGTCGACGGGCACGAGCGCCACGGCGATGGGTAGGAACGCCGGCGCCTGGGGCAACCAGTCTATCGCGCTCGGCCTAGGCGCGCAGGCGGGCGTTCAGGCCAACACGGCCTTGCCCAACAGCATCGCGATCGGCACCAATGCGGTCTCTTCCGGCGGTTTCGCTACCGCAATGGGCGCTTCCTCGGTTGCGAGTGGTACCAGTTCGACAGCCGTGGGCTTCCAGGCCCAAGCCGCCGGCCTCAATGCCGCCGCCGTCGGTCCCCAGGCAAATGCATCGGCGTCAAACTCGGCGGCGTTCGGCAACGTCGCCACGGCTTCGGGCAATTTCGCATTGGCCCTGGGCAATTCGGCCGTGTCGAGTGGAGTAGGCTCGGTCGCGGCGGGCTCGGGAGCCCAGGCCACGGACGTCTCGGCGACCGCGCTCGGCAACAACGCCACCGCGACCGCAGCGAGCGCGAGCGCGCTAGGCTTGGGCGCCACGGCGAGCGGCATAAACAGCACCGCGGTTGGTAAGTCGGCCAATGCGAGCGCGCAGGACGCCATCGCCATGGGCACGAGCGCCAAGGCCGATTCCGCCGAGGCGGTGGCCATGGGCACCAATGCGGTGGCGACCGGCGGCAAGGCGGTCTCGATCGGGTCCGGCAACACCGCCTTTGGCAACGGCGCGGTCTCCATCGGCGATCCCAGCTATGCCAGCGGCACCGGCGCCTTCACCGGCGGCGCCAACAACATCGCCAACAGCGACGGCACCGCGACCGCCACCGCCGCCAAC
>NZ_RZRA01000575.1:0-3683 GCF_003998945.1 Mesorhizobium sp. M7A.F.Ca.CA.003.01.2.1
CGTCGGAGTCGAGCGGGCAGCGCAGCTGACCGCCGATGTGGCTTCCGCCAATTGGCACGCGACAGCCTTGTTGGTGGCAAAACTCGCCGGCGATGCCCTGTTCGTCGACATGGGCTCCACCACCACCGATATTATCGCCATCAAGAACGGCGCCGTGGCCAATGACGGCTACACCGATGCCGGACGGCTTCTAACCGGCGAATTGGTCTATACCGGCTTTACCAGGACATTCCTGTTCGGCGTAGCCTCGTCGGCTCCCGTCCATGGCAGGCTAACGCCGCTGATGAACGAATATTTCGCCTCGATCGCCGACGCTCACCGCATCCTGGGCGTGCTCGACGAGGACGACGACAGGCACCCTCCCGCCGACGGCAAGGAAAAGACTGTGGACGGCTCGATCGCGCGGCTGGCGCGCATGGTGGGGCGCGACGCCACCGACCTCACCCCGCCGGAATGGGGTGAAGTCGCGCGCTGGTTCAGCGAGCAGCAACTGCGCAAAGTGCACGATGCAGCGGCGCTGGTTGCCGGAACCCTGTCTCGGGATGTCCCGATCGTCGGCGCCGGAAGCGGTCGCTGGCAGATCAGGCGGCTGGCCGAACGCATGGAACGCAGTTACGTCGATTTCGCCGACATCATCCCCGCCGATGACACTGTTCGCGGGCAAGCGAGCAGCGCGGCACCTGCGTCCGCAGTGGCGCTTTTGGCGGGATATCCTTCGTAAGCAGGTTGCGGCGCTCGCGCCTATGCTCGCGAGTCCTCGCTATCCGAACCTTTGGCGGTCAAGTGATCGCTGACACGCTGCATCAGCCAGCCCCAGGCTTCCTTTTCACCGTCGCCTGCCGTCTTTTCGATGGCGATCGAAAGGTAGGCGATTTCCGCCTCGATCTTGTTGCGCGGCAGCATGCTGAGCCGGCTGACCAGGATGGCCAGCTCAAGCACCGCCGCCTTGGCTCGGTTGAGGCCGGTGAACGGCGCGAGCGTTTCCTCCCGCACCACGCGGCAGAAATGGCGGGGGCGCACACCATTGTCATCGACCGCCCGGACTTCGAGGCCCGAATACGCCAGCGCCGCCTCGAGCCTCGGCACCGGGAACCCGTCAACCGGAACGGTTGGCCAATGCTTGCGGCCTGTCAGGCAGCCGGCAAAGACACGCGCGTCGTCAGTATAATTGGCGATGGCGAACGGCACTTCGGCGAGATTGTCGAGCGTGACCGACGGCCGGAACGGCGCGATAACCCAACCGTCATTCTCGGCAATGATGCCAATCGGCGCGATGTGGACGTTGCCTGCCTTATTGACCGTCGTGATGATCGATTCGCGAATGTAGGGCATGGTCCTAGCGCTCTTTCCTTGCGCGGAGCGTCTTGCCCGGCTCGGCAAGACGGGTACGGTCGGTTTCGGGTGCCGGCGCGGCAACGCCCCATGCGAGCGGCTCGTCCTGCACATAACGCTTGCCGAGCCGCCACGCGATCTCCGCCTTCATCAGTTCCGCGCCGAGGTAAAAAGCGTGTGCGCCGTCGGCGTTGACGTCCAGCCAGGCAAAAAGTTCGAACGCATCCGTGGCAACCGCATGCCCTTTGCTATTGAAAACATGGATGCCGTCCTCCGCTACCGCGATCCGGAAGTTGGCATCGCGCACCTGGGCCGCCAATGCCTCGATATCGTCGGTTGAGGCTGTGAAAGGCTTGCGATCGTGGACCTGCAACAGGCCTGGGTGATAGCCGCGCGGCAACGCGCCGTCCGTGCAAGCAGCCAACATGACGCGGCGGGCGATATCGTGCTCCTCGATCGTCCGCACCGTGTGTGGGCTGACATGCACCGTCAGCACGTTCCGGATCCGGAGTTCCGAGCAGAGCCCCGCTAGCACGGCTGTAACGCCGGAACTGTCGGCGTCGGTCAATTCGGTGAGATTGCCGGTGCCCATCAGCAATTCGATGTCCGGCCAACGGCGCCGCGCCTCGATGAAGCGCCCGAGTGAAACGGCGAAGCCGAAATGGATCGGGTCGAGCACGGGATCGGCAATGAAGGCGACGCCGGCCTTTTGTGCCGCGGTAATCGCCCGGCCGAGCGAATCCAGATCGCCGGGGATGGAGGGTATCAACACTGCCGTAGCCCGATGGTCGAAGATCAACGGCAGCGTGTTCTCATCGAGGCTGAGAAGATAGTCCGCGCCGGCGTGCGCACCGATCGACAGTTCGTCTGCGCTGGCCGAATCGACGCTGACCACAAACCCCTGTGCCTTGAGTGCCCGCACTGCCTCAGCCAGCAACGGAAACGGCGTCTCCGGCAGGCAGCCCAGATCGATGACATCCGCGCCGGCCGCAGCCAGCATCGAGGCCCTCGCCATCAGGGCCTCGACCGACAGCATCGGCGCATCGACGATCTCGGCGAAGATGCGCATATCGTGACGCGTCAGATCCGGCGGTTTGCCCGCCCGGCCAAGGAAGGCCGGAAGGTCGGCGATCTCGTCGGGGCCGCGCACAAAGGGCACGCCGAAATGCTCCGACAGGTGTTCGATGTTTCCCCGATAGCGTCCGGGCAGGATGACGCGGTCGACGTCTCCTGTCAGAGTGAGCCGACGCTTCACGATGTCCTCGCTCATCAGCGCGGCGACCTTGACGCCGACGTCGACGATTTCCCACACGAATTCGGTTCTGCCCAGCCCGGTCAGCAGCCGTTCCAGCCGCGCCTTGGCCAGATGGCCGGTAAGAAAAACCAGCCGCTCAGCCATCGCTTGCGAGTTCGGCCTGGCGCCGTGTGAGCGAGGCTTCGAGATCAGCGAGCGACTCGACCACCAGGGTCCGCTCGAAACTCTTCAACTGTTTGGTATTTTCCAGGTCGATCCTGCGCGGATAGACCTTGACCAGTCCGTGCGGTGCCTGGGTTTCGAGTTCCGGCGCAGTGTCGCAAGCAAAGACGATGGCTGGCACACGGCACTTTCCCGCTTGGGCAAAGACATTGGTGGCGAGCGTGTCGGAAATGCCATGCACGCATTTGGCGACCGTGTTGGACGTGGCCGGCGCCACCACGACCGTGTGATAGACACCGTGGTAGAATTCGCCGACCGGGATCGCGCTTGCGGTCTTGTCGTGCAGCACGCGCGTCGTCTCCGGGAAATCAAGTTTAAGCTTGTACATGCGCAGCACTTCGTTGGCGGCCTTAGACACGAAGACATCGCAATGTTCGAGCTGGCGAACAAGTGCGAAGCTCTCCGTAAAAAAATGCCCGGAACCCGTCAAAACCCACGCCCAGCGCGGCACATGCAGCTTCACCATCGGCTATCCCGCCTTCTTTGCCGACGACCCTGTTGAAGCCACTATCCGGATGCCGGGCAGCTTGCCCGACGCGAGCATCGCGCTGGCCCCGGCAGCATCCTTCGGACCGGCGAGATGGAAATCGATGCCGTCGGGCAGCATGGCGGCAAAGCCTGGGTCGACAATGCCTCGGGCCCTCAGGCTGTCAGCGGTATCGCTGTCGAAGAATGCACCGGTCTGCTTGACAAGCAACAGCGCGTTTGCGCCAAGCTTGCCGGCAAGCCAGGCGGCCAGAGAATCGGAGGTAATGTCCCAGGAGGCCGGAACATCCAGCGCCGGCAGTGCCAGTGACGACGGCAGCCACACCGGAACCTTCCCCGCCTCCAACACTCGCCCGATCTCGTCCAGCGACCGTGCCGGCGCTGGATG
>NZ_RZRA01000576.1:0-3679 GCF_003998945.1 Mesorhizobium sp. M7A.F.Ca.CA.003.01.2.1
TGCTTGCATCATCCATGGTCGTCACCCAAAAAAATCGTCATCCGAAGAATTTGCGCGCTTTCTCAAGCGCCTCGGCCAAAGCGTCGACTTCGGCCCTGGTATTATACATGCCGAACGATGCCCTGCATGTGGAGGTTACGCCGAAACGTTTCAACAGCGGCTGGGCGCAATGGGTGCCCGCGCGGACAGCAACGCCCTGCCTGTCTATCACCATCGACACGTCGTGCGCATGAATGCCTTGCAGTTCGAACGAGATGATGGCGCCCTTGCCGGGCGCATCGCCGAAGATGCGCAGCGAATTGATGGCGCGCAGCCGCTCATGCGCATAAGTCTTGAGGTCTTCCTCATGCGCGGCGATGCGCTCGCGGCCGATCGTTTCCATATAGTCGAGCGCGGCACCCAGTCCGATCGCCTGCACGATCGGCGGCGTGCCGGCTTCGAAACGATGCGGCGGCTCGTTGTAGGTGACGATGTCTTCCGTCACCTCCTCGATCATCTCGCCACCGCCCATGAAGGGGCGCATGCCCTGGAGAATGTCCTTCTTGCCGTAGAGCACCCCGATGCCCGAAGGGCCATAAACCTTGTGCCCGGTGAAGACGAAGAAGTCGCAGTCGAGATCCTGCACATCGATCGGCATATGCACGGCGCTCTGGCTGCCGTCGACGAGGACGGGAATTCCACGCGCATGCGCGATGCGCACGATTTCCTTGATCGGCGTCACCGTGCCCAGCGCATTCGACATCTGCGTGACGGCGACCAGTTTGGTGCGGTCGGTCAGCCGTTTTTCGAATTCCTCGATGTGGAGGACGCCGAGATCGTCGACCGGCACCCAGACCAGCTTGGCGCCCTGCCGCTCGCGGATAAAATGCCAGGGAACGATGTTGGAGTGGTGCTCCATGATCGACAGCACGATCTCGTCGCCCTCGCCGATGTTGGGCATGCCATAGCCATAGGCCACGGTGTTGATGGCCGAGGTCGTGTTCGAGGTGAAGATGATGTTGTCGGTGCTTGGCGCGTTGAGGAAACGGCGTACCGTTTCGCGCGCCTTTTCGTAGGCGTCGGTCGCGGCATTGGACAGGAAATGCAGGCCACGATGGACGTTGGCATATTCCTGGCTGTAGGCGTGCTGGACAGCGTCGAGCACCGCCTGCGGCTTCTGTGCCGAGGCGCCATTGTCGAGATAGACCAGCTTCTTGCCATAGACTTCCCGCGACAGGATCGGGAAATCGCGGCGGATCGCTTCGACGTCGTAGGGAATGTTTTCGAGTTTCTGGTCCATTTCAAAGTCCTTGCCGGCCAAGGCCGAGATCCTTCCAACACCCCTCATCCGACCGAGCTTCGCTCGGCCACCTTCTCCCACAAGGGGAGAAGGTCTAGCGCTTTACCTTCTCCCCTTGTGGGAGAAGGTGGATTGGCGCGTAGCGCCAAGACGGATGAGGGGTGGCTTTGCCGGACCCCATCCAATTAGCCGTGTGCCACGAACCAGCCGTCGAGCCGCGCTTCCAGCGCTTCGACGATCGCCTCGTCGTCCAGTTCCTCGATCACCTCGGCGACGAAGGCCTTCACGAGCAGCCCCCGCGCGCTTTTCTCGTCGACGCCGCGCGCCATCAGGTAGAACAGATGATCGTGGTCGATCTCGGTGACCGTCGCGCCATGGCCGCAAATCACGTCGTCGGCGAAGATTTCAAGCTCCGGCTTGGTCGAGAACTCGCCGTCGTCCGACAGCAACAGCGTGTTGCATGCCATCTTGGCGTTGGTCTTCTGCGCATATTGATGGACGTTGATGCGGCCCTGAAACACGCCGCGCGCCTTGCCCGTCACCACGTTGCGGATGATCTCCGTCGAGGTCGTGTGCGGCACGGCGTGGTCGAGAACCATGGTCACGTCGGTATGGGTGTCGCCGGCCAAGAGGTTGATGCCGCGCAGCTTGAAATCGGCGCCTTCGCCAGTCGTCCTGACCATGATCTCCTGGCGCACGAGCTTGCCGCCGGCGTTCATGACGAACAACGTCAGCTTGGCATTCTTGCCGATATGGGCCTTGAACTGGGCCAGATGCGTCGCCGTTTCCGGCTGTTCCTGGACAATCAGCCACGTCACCTCGGCGCCTTCGCCGAGCACGAGCTGGCTGACCGAGCTGCCCAGGGCAGCGCCGTCACCTGTCTGCCGTTCGACGATGACGGCCTTGGCGCCGGCGCCGACACGCACTGGCAGGCGCACATGGGTCTGGCCGCCGGCCTGCAGGTTCTGCAGCTCGACCGGCTTTTCGAGTTCCACGCCATCGGCGATGTCGACAAAATATCCGTCGGCGACGAAAGCCGTGTTCAGCGCGCCGATGGCGTCGTCGCTGCCATAGGGGTCGAGCCCAGGTGCTGCGCTGCCGTCGACCAGCTTTTCCGACAGGCGCTGGAAAGAGACGCCTTCAAGAACCGGCACTTTGGCGTCGGACTTGCCGTTCAGGATCGACACCACAGTGGAACCGTCAACGATCGGCGCAATGGCCTTGGCCATGGCGGCAGGGTCGAAGTCCGG
Organism: Mesorhizobium sp. M7A.F.Ca.CA.003.01.2.1; assembly: GCF_003998945.1. Lineage (NCBI taxonomy): Bacteria > Pseudomonadati > Pseudomonadota > Alphaproteobacteria > Hyphomicrobiales > Phyllobacteriaceae > Mesorhizobium > Mesorhizobium sp. M7A.F.Ca.CA.003.01.2.1. The sequence goes on from NZ_RZRA01000576.1 coordinate 2,530, forward strand.
CACGGTATTCAGCAACCGGCGCAAGTCGGTATAGTGCCAGGATTCGACGCGCCGCGTCGGCAGGCCGTGCTTGATCGTCTCGATGGCGTCGTCGCGCTTCAGCATCACCGCGCCGTCGCCCGGCAGCAGCGACAGCCGGTCGCCGAACGCGTCGATCAACGCTGTCTCGGCCGGTGTCCGCTGCGGTTGTGCGTGCATGTTCATCGGTATTACCTCTGGCATCTCACGCTGCTTCGCCGATCACGCCGGCATAGCCATTGGCTTCCAGGTCGAGCGCCAGCGACTTGTCGCCTGACTTGATGACCTGCCCCTTGTAGAGCACATGCACGGTGTCGGGCACGATGTGCTCAAGCAGGCGCTGGTAGTGGGTGATGACCAGGAACGCCCGGTCCGGCGCGCGCAGCGCGTTGACGCCGTCGGAAACGATCTTCAGCGCATCGATGTCGAGGCCGGAATCGGTCTCGTCGAGCACGCACAATTTCGGCTCCAGCAATTTCATCTGCAGGATCTCCGCCCGCTTCTTCTCGCCGCCGGAAAAGCCGACATTAAGCGGCCGCTTCAGCATCGCCATCTCCATGCTGAGCGAGGCGGCGGCTTCCTTCACGCGCTTCAAAAATTCCGGGATCTTCAGCGGCTCCTCGCCGCGCGCCTTGCGCTGCTCGTTCATCGCCACTTTCAGGAATTCCATGGTGGCGACGCCCGGTATCTCCATCGGATACTGGAAGGCGAGGAAGATGCCTGACGTGGCGCGCTCGGCCGGATCCATTTCGAGGATCGACTGGCCGTTGTAGAGGATGTCGCCCTCGGTCACCTCATAGTCCTCGCGACCGGCGAGGATGTAGGACAGCGTCGATTTGCCCGAGCCGTTCGGCCCCATGATCGCGGCAACCTCGCCGGCTTTCACCGTCAGGTTCAGACCGCGGATGATTTCGGTGCCGTCATCGACGATGCGGGCGTGCAGGTTTCTGATTTCAAGCATTTTTTCGTTTCCTGAATATCTGTCCGGTCAGCCGACCGAGCCCTCAAGCGAGATACCGATCAGCTTCTGCGCCTCGACAGCGAATTCCATCGGCAGTTGCTGGATGACGTCCTTGACGAAGCCGTTGACGATCAGCGCGATCGCCTCCTCTTCAGGGATACCGCGCTGCAT
>NZ_RZRA01000577.1:0-3659 GCF_003998945.1 Mesorhizobium sp. M7A.F.Ca.CA.003.01.2.1
CGCTGATCCTGCTGGGCCTTGGTTGGAACTTCGGCTTCATTGGCGCGACCGCAATGGTGGCCTCCACCTACCGGCCGTCGGAAAAGGGCAAGGTGCAAGGCTTCCACGACTTCGTCCTGTTCGGCTCCGTCGCCTGCGCCTCACTGATGTCGGGCATGGTCTACAACGCCTGGGGCTGGGAGATGCTGAACTGGATAGTCTTTCCGGTCACCGTCCTGTGCTTCGTGGCGCTGGGCGCGCTGAAGGTGACGAGCGCGCGCCCGGCTTGACGCCAAACCTATGCGTCCGGCGGCAACACCTGAAGCACCCTCGCTATGAACATATGGAACTCAGCCATGTAGTTGCGCAGGAAGTCCTCGGTGGATTCGACCGTCACTTCGCCGTCGTCCGTTATCAGTCCCGGCGTGAACTGGATATAGGCTTCCGGCGCATTCATCTGGGGTGAGTTGCAGAAGCTCAGAACGCTGCGCAGGCTTTGTTGGGCGACAGCGGTTGCGATGGCGCCCGGCGATGTTCCGATGACGGCGGACGGTTTGCGCGCGAATGAATTCTTTCCATAGGGGCGGCTCGCCCAGTCGATCGCGTTCTTTAATCCGCCAGGGATCGAGCGGTTGTACTCCGGGGTAACGAACAGGACGGCCTGAACGGACGCGATCGCCTTTTTGAAATCCCGGGCGACCGGCGGGAAATCCGCATCATAATCGTAGCTGTAAAGAGGCAGATCCCTGAAGGCGATTTCCGTCATTTCAAGTTCCGGAGGAGCCAGTTGAACGAGCGCCTTCGCGAGCTTGCGGTTGATGGATTCCCGGGCAAGACTTCCGATGAGGTAGCCGACTTTGTGTATGGCCATGACACGCTCTCCGTGTTTGCCACCCGCACCCTATGGCATTATCCGCCAGATGGCAGCAGATCGCCAGCGTCGCCTCAAAATCGGCCTTCCGAACAAAAATATTGCGCTGATCCCCCTTGTTATGAAACCGTGTGCCCCGACTGGCCGTTGAAGCCATGCTCATATGCGGTCATCGCGTTTCGGTTCATAGCTAGGGGTTCCACAATGTTTTCAGTCAAGTTTCTGGCCGGCGCGGCATTGGCGCTCGGCATCACGGTGGCTTCCGCCAATGCCCAGGTGGTTGTCTCTTCGAAGATCGACACCGAGGGCGGCGTGCTCGGCAACATCATCCAGCTCGTCCTCAACGCCAACAACATCAAGACATCGGACCGCATCCAGCTCGGCGGCACGCCGGTGGTGCGCAAGGCGATCACCGCTGGCGAGATCGACATCTATCCCGAATACACCGGCAACGCCGCCTTCTTCTTCGAGAAGGCCGACGACCCGGTCTGGAAGGATGCCGCCAAGGCCTATGAAACGGCCAAGAAGCTCGACTACGACGCCAACAAGATCGTCTGGCTGTCGCCGTCGCCCGCAAACAACACCTGGGCGATTGCGCTGCGCAAGGAAGTCGCCGAGACCAACAAGCTCGCCACGCTCACCGACTTCGGCAAATATGTCGCGGGCGGCGGTCAGGTGGTGCTGGCGGCTTCTGCCGAGTTCGTCAATTCGGCGGCTGCACTGCCGGCCTTCCAGACCACCTATGGCTTCACGCTGAAGCCGGACCAACTGATCACTCTCTCAGGCGGCGACACCGCGGCAACCATCGCCGCGGCCGCCAACCAGACCAACGGCGCCAATGCGGCCATGGTCTACGGCACCGATGGCGGCATCGCACCGTCCGGGCTCGTCGTGCTCGACGACGACAAGGGCGTGCAGCCGGTCTACCAGCCGGCGCCGATCATCCGCGAAGCGGTGCTGAAGCAACATCCCGAGATCGAGACGCTGCTGAAGCCGGTCTTCGCCAAGCTCGACCTCGTCACGCTGCAGGAGCTGAATGGTCGCGTGCAGGTCGGCGGCGAGCCGGTCAAGGGCGTCGCCGAGGACTTTTTGAAGAAGAACGGCTTCCTGAAGTAGGACGATTCCGGCGCGCCGCTTTCGTGGCGCGCCGGATCGACTGACGGGGGAGGGCGTGAACATCCGCTTCGACAAGCTCGGCGTGGTCATCGCCGCTATATCAGCCTACGCGGCTTTTGCCGCGCCCTTTGCCACGTTCCGTGCCAACCGCATCGTCCCCGGCCAGGCGCGCTCGATTCTCGAGGCGCTGCCGGCAACCACCGGGACGCTGCTGCTCGTCATGATCGTCGCCGCAGCACTCATCGCGCTGTTCAAGACACCGCTTTCGCTGCGCCTTGCCGCCAGCGTGGTGGCGCTTGCCGCGCTCGCGCTGCTGATCGGCGTCGCCGGAACATTCCTCACGCCGGAGGGCAACACCTTTGCGAGAGTTTCGCCAGCCTCCGGTTTCTGGATTCTGATCTTTGCCTTCACGCTTTTGCTCGCCGATGTGCTGACACGGCTGGACCTGTCGCCATTGGCACGAGTTGGCGTGCTTGCGGTCTCGGCTTTGGCGATCGGGCTGCTGTTGATTTCGGGAAGCTGGGACAATCTGTCGATCCTGAAGGAATATTTCAACCGCGCCGACAGTTTCTGGGCGGAGGGCTCCAAGCATGTAACGCTGGCGCTAGGGTCGCTGCTTGCGGCAGTGGTCGTCGGCCTGCCGCTGGGCATTCTCTGCCATCGTGTCGAAAGTCTGCGCGCCGGGGTTCTCAACGTGCTCAACATCATCCAGACCATTCCCTCGATCGCGCTGTTCGGCCTGCTGATCGCGCCGCTCGGCTGGGTGGCCACGCATGTGCCGGGGGCTGCCGCGCTCGGCATTCGCGGCATCGGCACCGCACCCGCCTTCGTCGCGCTGTTCCTTTATTCGCTGCTGCCGGTGGTGGCCAACACCGTGGTCGGTCTCGCTGGCGTGCCGCGCGCGGCCAACGACGCCGCGCGCGGCATGGGCATGACCGACAGGCAGCGCCTGTTCGGCGTCGAGTTCCCACTGGCCTTTCCAGTGATCCTGACCGGCATTCGCATCGTCTTGGTGCAGAACATCGGCCTCGCCACCATTGCCGCGCTGATCGGCGGCGGCGGTTTCGGCGTATTCGTCTTCCAGGGTGTGGGCCAGACGGCGATGGACCTTGTGCTGCTCGGCGCGGTGCCAACGGTCGCGCTCGCCTTTGCCGCCGCCATCATCCTCGATGCGGTGATCGAAATGACCGCCACCAGGCGCAGGGTTGAAACGGCATGATCGAGATCGAAGGCATTACCAAGCGCTATGACGCGACGACCGTGGTCGATGACGTGTCGATGGTCATCGAGCCGCGCACCATCGCCGTCATTGTCGGCACGTCCGGGTCCGGCAAGACGACGCTGCTGCGCATGATCAACCGGCTGGTCGAGCCGACCTCGGGCATCATCAAGCTCGACGGCGCCGACAATCGTTCGCTGCCCGGCTATGAGCTGCGCCGCAGCATCGGCTACGCCATCCAGGGCCACGGCCTGTTCCCGCATCGCACGGTGGCGCAGAACATTGCCACCGTGCCGGTGCTGCTCGGTTGGGACAAGGACCGCATCAAGGCCCGGGTCGACGAACTGATGACGCTCTATCAGCTTGACCCCGAAGCCTTCGGGCCGCGCTATCCGCACGAACTGTCCGGCGGCCAGCAACAGCGCGTCGGCGTTGCCCGCGCGCTCGCCGCCGGACAGTTCGTGCGGATAGCGC
>NZ_RZRA01000578.1:0-3655 GCF_003998945.1 Mesorhizobium sp. M7A.F.Ca.CA.003.01.2.1
CGGTGTGGGGTTACTACGACAACAACACGCTTGCGGCGCTCGAACGGGTCAGCGACCACAAGGAGCACCCCGGCAAGGGCGAGCCGCGCCATCGCTATTGGGCGATCCGCGCCAAATCCGTGGTCCTGGCCACTGGTGCGTTCGAGCGGCCGCTCATCTTCCCCGGCAATGACCGGCCAGGCGTGATGCTGGCGCATGCCGCCGAGCGCTATGCCAACGAATTCGGCGTGCTGCCGGGCGAGCGGATCGCGTTGTTCACCAACAATGACAGCGCCTATCGGGCGGCTGTCGCCTTGAAGAAGGCCGGCGCCGCGGTCGTCGCCATCGCCGATGTCAGGCCGGAACTTTCGCCGGAGATGCGCAAGCTGGCCGCGGAAGCCGAGGCAGAGATCTTTGCCGGCCATGCCGTCGTCGCCACCGAAGGCGGCAAGGCGCTGTCCGGCCTCAAGCTGCAGCGCTTCGACATGGCCAATGGGGCACTCATCGGTGATGCACGCAGTATCCATGCCGATTGCCTGCTGATGTCCGGCGGCTGGTCGCCGACCATCCATCTGGCCAGCCAGGCCGGCGCCAAGGCGGAATGGAACGCCGCGCGGCAAGCTTTCCTGCCGCCAGAGCCGACACAGAGCTGGATCGGCGCAGGCGCCTTCACCGGAAGCTTCTCGACGGCCGAAGCCATCGCCGAAGGCCGCGCCGCCGGCCTCGCCGCCGCAGGCGGGCAGAGCACACCGTCCATGCTGCCGACCGTCGAAGCAGTGCCTGGCGATCCCGACCCCGCCCCGGTGTTCGAGATCAGGGCCAAGGGCAAGAGCTTTGTCGATTTCCAGCATGACGTAACGGCCGAGGACGTGCGGCTGGCTCACCGGGAAGGCTTTGTCTCGGTCGAGCATCTCAAGCGCTACACCACGCTCGGCATGGCGACCGACCAGGGCAAGAGCTCCAACGTGCCTGGCCTTGCCATCATGGCCGAGGCGCTGGGCAAGCCGATCCCCGAGGTCGGCACGACACGCTTCCGGCCGCCCTTTGCTCCGGTGTCGATCGGCTCGCTGGCTGCCGAGCGTTTTGGCGACCTGAAGCCAGAACGATTGACGCCGATGCATGACTGGCATCTGGCCAATGGCGCGACGATGTATTCCGCCGGCCTCTGGTACCGGCCGATGATCTATGGGCTTTCAGGCGAAACGGTCGAGCAGGCCTATGTGCGCGAAGCCAAGGCGACGCGCGAAAGCGCCGGCATCGTCGATGTCTCGACACTGGGTAAGATCGCGGTGCAAGGCCCTGATGCCGCCGCATTCCTCGACCGCGTCTACACCAACATGTTTTCGACGCTGGCCGTCGGCAAGGCCCGCTACGGGCTGATGCTGCGCGAGGACGGCCTCGCCTTCGACGATGGCACCACCTGGCGGCTCGGCGAGCAGGATTTTCTGATGACCACCACCACGGCCAACGCCGGCAAGGTGATGCAGCATCTGGAATATTTCCTCGACGTGATCTGGCCGGAGCTGAAAGTCCACGTCACCTCGGTGACAGACGAATGGGCAGGTGCCGCGATCGGCGGCCCGAAGGCCAGGCAGATCCTCGCCGCCTGTGTCACCGGCACGTCGGTCGACAACGCCACCTTGCCCTTCATGGGCATCGTGCGCGGCGAAATATCAGGCGTGCCGGTGATGATCTGCCGGCTGTCCTTCTCCGGTGAAATGGCCTTCGAGGTCTATTCCGGCGCCGGCCATGGCACCCATGTCTGGAAAGCGCTTGTCGAAGCCGGCAAGCCGTTCGGGCTGGTCACCTACGGTCTTGAGGCATTGGGCACCATGCGCATCGAAAAGGGCCATGTCACCGGCGCCGAGATCGACGGCCGCACCACGGCGCGCGACCTGCATCTCGACTGGATGCTGTCGAAGAAGAAGCCGTTCATCGGCTCGGCGATGATGGACCGCGAAGGCTTGATCGCATCGGACCGCCTCGAACTGGTCGGCCTGATCGCTCTCGATAACCGGCCGCTCAACGGTGGCGCCCACATCGTCGAGGAGGTTGACGAAGCCAATCCGCACGACTCCATCGGCCATATCACCGCCTGCTGCTATTCGCCGGCGCTCGGCAGACATATCGCGCTGGCGCTGGTCGAGGGCGGCAAGGCACGGCACGGCACGCGCGCCCACGTCTCCGATCCCTTGCGCAACCGGTTCGGACCGGTCGAGATCGTCTCCAACCACTTCTTCGATCCGGACGGGAGCCGCATGCATGGTTGAGCACCAATCCCCGCTTGAGCCGGAATTTCACGTCGGCTCGCACGGCAATTTCGAGCATGGCGTCGAGATCATCCTGACCGAGACGAGGCCGGGCTCGATCGTGCAACTCGCCGCCTGGCCCGGCGAGGAGAAGAGGCTGATCGCAGCCATCCGCACCGTCACCGGGCTGGCGCTTCCCGATGGCGCCGGCGGCGGAGTGAGCGACGGGGTCAAGTCAGTGTTCGGCTTCGCGCCGGGAAAGTTCACCGTTGCCGACGAGGCCGAAGGGCTGGCCGCTGCCTTTGCCAAGGTGGTGACCTCGGCCATCGGCACGGTGACCGATCTCTCGCACGGCCGCACCGCCATCCGCATTGCCGGGCCGAAGGCCGAATGGGTGCTGGCGAAATTCTTCGCCATCGACTTTTCGCTGCCGGCCTTTCCCAATGGCGCCGGCCGCTCGACCGCTCATCACGACGTCTTCGCCCAGATCCAGCGCACCGGCGCCGACCAGTTCGACATCTATGTCTTCCGCTCGTTTGCACGCTCGTTCTGGAAGGCGCTCTGCCACGCCAGCGAGGAAGTCGGCTACGAGGTGCAATAGGCGGCGCCGAAAGGTCGCATCGCTCCTGCTTCTGGCATCAACGCCAGCCGTTTCTGCCGCTAGAGACTCAGGCCGCAGGCGCCCATGGTGCGAAAATGCGGCCGCCCAACCGGCCCAGGGATATGAAATCCCTTCTTCAAGAGTCGGCACATTCGTTTGGTTCGAACATCTCCATGACCGCAGAACTATCCGCCGGCGCCACGGATCGCGCCGATGTGCCGGCCAGAGCCTTGCTCCTGCTGCCGCTGACGGTCGCCTGCGGCGTGTTCATGACCAGCCTCGACCAGAATGTCGTGGTGACCGCGCTGCCGGGCATCAGCGAAAGCCTCGGCCGTCCGCCCAGCCAGCTCGGCCTGCTGATCACCGTCTATGTCGCCAGCCTGATCATCTCGATGCCGCTTGGCGGCTGGGCCGCCGACCGCTTCGGCCTGCGCAACGTCTACTGCTTTGCCTTGCTGGTGTTCGCCGCCTCGTCGGCGCTTTGCGGGCTGTCCGACAACATCTGGACGCTGGTTGGTGCGCGTGCGTTGCAAGGCTTCGGCGGCGCCTTGATGGGCACACTAGGCCAGGTCGTCATCCTGTCGACTTTTCCGCGCAGCCGAACGCTCAAGATCAACATGTACATCTCGCTGGCCGGCCAGTCCGGACCGTTGGTCGGTCCGCTCGTCGGCGGTGCGCTGACCACCTACATTTCCTGGCGCTGGATCTTCTTCATCAACGTGCCGTTCGCGCTGGCGGCGGCAATTCTTGCCGCCTCGCTGTTTCCGACGATGACCAAGCCCGTGCGCACGCCGTTCGATTTTCCGGGCTTCCTGCTGGTCGGCAG
>NZ_RZRA01000579.1:0-3653 GCF_003998945.1 Mesorhizobium sp. M7A.F.Ca.CA.003.01.2.1
GAGTTCGGGCGCCGGCCGCCGCGATCCCAGCCGGTCGGGTCTGGCCTGGGTGGAGATGCGTTCGGACAATGTGACCAGCCCGGTGACCCGCGAAGATCCATGGGGCACGGTGATCAGGACTGTTCCCGGCAAGGCTTGATTTGAGGGCTGCGCCAAGCTGGAGCACCCCTCAACCGTCGCGGCGTTGCGCGCCGATCCACCTTCTCCCACAGGGGAGAAGGTGAAGCCTGCCGCTCGCGGCCAGCGACGGTATAGCGCTTTGCCTCAGGCTTTGCCAAACACCCGCTTGAAGATCGTGTCGACGTGCTTGGTGTGATAGCCCAGGTCGAATTTCTCGCGGATTTCGGCCTCGGGCAGGGCAGCGGTCACTTCCTTGTCGGCCAGTAATTCTTCAAGAAAATCAGCGCCTTGCTCCCACACCCTCATGGCGTTGCGCTGGACCAGACGGTAGGAGTCTTCGCGAGACAACCCAGCCTGCGTCAGCGCCAGCATGACACGCTGCGAATGCACGAGGCCGCGGAACTTGTTCATGTTCTTCAGCATGTTGTCGGGATAGACGAGCAGCTTGTCGATGACGCCGGTCAGCCGCGACAGTGCGAAATCGAGCGTCACGGTGGCGTCAGGGCCGATCATGCGCTCGACCGAGGAGTGGGAAATGTCGCGCTCGTGCCAGAGCGCCACATTCTCCATCGCCGGCATCGCCATGGAGCGAACCATGCGGGCAAGGCCGGTGAGGTTTTCGGTCAGCACAGGGTTGCGCTTGTGCGGCATGGCCGACGAGCCCTTTTGGCCCGGCGAAAAATACTCTTCCGCTTCGAGCACTTCGGTGCGCTGCAAATGCCTTATCTCGATCGACAGCCGCTCGACCGACGAGGCGATGACGCCGAGCGTGGCGAAGAACATCGCGTGGCGATCACGCGGGATTACTTGTGTCGACACCGGCTCGGGCTTCAGGCCGAGCTTAGCCGCCACATGCTCCTCGACATAGGGGTCGATGTTGGCGAAGGTGCCGACCGCCCCGGAGATCGCACAGGTGGCGATATCCTCACGCGCGTACACCAACCGCTCGCGGCAGCGCGAGAACTCGGCATAGGCCTGCGCCAGCTTGACGCCGAAGGTCGTCGGCTCGGCATGGATGCCGTGGCTGCGGCCAATGGTGACGGTGTTCTTGTGCTCGAAGGCGCGGCGCTTGAGCGCTGCAAGCAGACCATCGATATCGGCGAGCAGGATGTCGCTGGCGCGGGTCAGCTGTACGGCGAAGCAGGTGTCGAGAACGTCGGACGAGGTCATGCCCTGGTGGATGAAGCGGGCGTCCGGCCCGACGAATTCGGCAAGATGGGTCAGGAAGGCGATGACGTCATGCTTGGTGACGCGTTCGATCTCGTCGATCGCCTCGACGTCGAATTTTGCGGCACTGCCCTTTTCCCAGATGGTTTTTGCCGCTTCCCTGGGGATGACGCCGAGTTCGGCCAGCGCATCGCAGGCATAGGCTTCGATCTCGAACCAGATGCGGAACCGGGTTTCTGGCGACCAGATGGCGACCATTTCCGGCCGGGAATAGCGAGGGATCATCGGTCAGTCCTGACATATCGAGAAGTTTGCCCGCGTCCTAACAGAGGCGAGCAAAATGCTCAACGCCGCTGGCGCGCAAACCAGACGCCCGCGGCAAACAGAGCGATGAAACCAACTGGAAAATAGAGCCGGATGCCCAGCACCACGAATTGATAGAGCGCAATCAACGTCGTGAAGACGAACTGGAGGACCCAGGTGCGGGTGAAAGCAGGCGCATGCCACTCGGCGTAGTAGGAGCGGTACTGCAGGGCAAACAGCCCGCCGGTCAGGCCGATCGTCGCCGCTGCTAGGCACACGAAGGCCGCGGCGAAAGCGACTTCCCAGCGTCTTCCCTGCGAGACCAGCCGCGCCGCGAACAGGCCGATCGGGAAGGCCAGCGCAGCTCCCGCCGCAAACAGCATGGTGACAATGCGGATTTTCGCCGGCGTCTCCCAGTCGCCCAAAAACAAGGTGAGGAGCGCGCTGGCGCCCATTGTCACAGCCCACAACAAGGCGCCGACAAGTGCTGTGCGCGGCGTCGGTATCGCGCGGCGAAGGCGGTTCAGCGCACGATCGCGCGCGGCGGGTTGAGCAGGGGGTGTCACAGGCGGCCGGTCACCGCGATCCAGCGAAAGTCCGGGCCTTCAAAGCCGTATTGGCGCACCGCGATCAGCACGGCATAGGCGCTGAGGCTGTCCATGGAAAAGGTCTGCACGGCGCCGATGCGATAGCCGTTCGGGCAACCCCGGCTTTTCGGTATCGCCTTGTCCTCGTGCAGCAGCTTGGTCGTGCCGCCATCCTGCGCCTCGATGCGCAGCAGCCGGAAGCCGTTGATTTCGCCCTGGCTCTCGCAGCCATCGGCGTTGTTCATGCCCAACTCGTCGAGCCGGAACTCGAGCGGTGGGTCGACCGGAGTGAAGATCGGGCGCGGATTGACCGCCATCCGGTGCGGATCCGCCGAAAGCTCGGTCACCGGGTTGAAACCCGCGGTGATGCCGCGGTTGGCGTCCAACTCGGCCTGGCTGACAATGGATTCGCCTTTTTGCCGGGCCTGAAGGCGCACCGCATCCAGTTTGGCATTCTCGTCCTCAAGCCGGACCCGGATCGGCGTGCCCTTCAGAAAGCTGTCGGTGCTGGTGTCGATGTAGTAGCGGTTGGCATAGGGAAAGCCCGATCCATCCTGCACGCCATATTCCTCGAAAGCGAAGACGCTGCCGTCCTTGGTGAAGCCGAGGATCTCAAGTTCAGCGACATCGCCGGCATGAGCCGCGATCGAGGTCGCAAGCTGTGCAAGCAGGCCAACGGCAAACAGAAAGAGCATTCGCATCGGTCTTCACCCCCGTGATCGTTTCAATCCCCTAGCACGACGGAATCAAAACGTCGTGCGGTGCGAAAGCCGATGCATCCAATCGGCCCGTCATTTGTTATTGTCGGCAGTCCCAATGGAGAACCACCATGACCGACACCAGCAAAATTCGTGAGCATATGGAAGTCGTCGGCGCCGATGGCGTGCATGTCGGCACTGTCGACAAGGTCGATGGCCAGCGCATCAAGCTAACCAAGGCCGATAGCGGCGAGGGCGCCCACAAGGGCCATCACCACTACATTCCCCTGAGCCTGATTGCCGAAGTCGACGGCAAGAAGGTCTGGCTGTCGGCGAATTCTGATGTCGCGGTGACGTTCGAGGAAGAAAAGTCCGATCCGGTCTGATTGATCGCTTCACTTCATGCGTGACGACCAGACCGGAAACAGATCGTTTTCGGCAGGTGTCGCGGCATAGACGCCTCGGCTGATGGCGCGCGCCATGGTGGCGCCGGCGGCGGCGTAGAGATCGATTGCTGCATCGGCGGAGAGTTCGATACCGCTCGTGCCGGTCGCCAGCGCGAACACAAGGTCGCCATCGGCCGGCGTGTGCGTCGGCCAGATGGCGCGCACGAATCCATCATGCGCCGACATCGCCAGGCGCTTGGCGGCAGCCTTTGTGAGCACCGCATCGGTGGCAATGACGGCGATGGTGGTGTTGCCGCCGGTCTCCGTCTGCCGGCCAAAATGTTTGTCGCGGTACTTCAAAAGAATCCGGTTCGCCTCGTCAGGCATCGGCG
>NZ_RZRA01000057.1:0-10766 GCF_003998945.1 Mesorhizobium sp. M7A.F.Ca.CA.003.01.2.1
GTCCAGGACCGGGGCAGCGAGATCGCCTACGCCCTCTACGTTCTGGCCCGCAACAAGAAGGCCTCGATCGGCGACCTGCGCTACTATGCGGACACGCAACTCGAAGCTTTTTCCAGCCCGATGGCCGTTGCCCAGCTGGCGGCAAGCCTGGCGCTCTACGGCGATACACCGCGTGCGGAATCGACGTTCAAGACTGCCCTGCAGTTGGCCAAGTCGACCACCGACTACGACTACTACCGCTCCGACTACGGTTCGCGGCTGCGTGATGGCGCGGCGATGCTGGCGTTGGCGGCGGAATCCAAGCCGGTACCGACAATCGTGCCGGAGCTGATCAGGCTGGTGACCAGGGAACGCGCCGAAGCCCGCTGGACCAGCACCCAGGACGAATCCTGGATGCTGCTGGCGGCCCGCGCGCTGAAAGAAGGCAATGATACGATCACGCTGACCGTCAATGGCGCGGCACATTCCGGCGGCTACTCCGACCAGGTCGAAGGCTCTGACCTTGTCGAAAGCCCGCTGACCATCGCCAACACCGGCAAGACCCCGCTGCAGGCCGTCGTCACCACGGTGGCGTCGCCGGTCCAGCCCCTGCCGGCCGGCGGCGATGGCTTCACCATCAGCCGCACCTACTACAAGCTCGACGGCACCGAGGCCAATGTCACCGAAGCGACGCAGAACGAACGCTATGTCGTCGTGCTCAAAGTCAACGAGCAGAACACATGGCCATCGCGCCTGCTGGTCACCGACCTGTTGCCGGCCGGCTTCGAGATCGACAATCCCGGCCTGGTCTCCAGCGCCCAGTTGACGAACTTCTCGTGGCTGGCGCAGACCGATGCGGCCCATCTCGAATTCCGCGACGACCGTTTCGTCGCGGCATTCAACCCGGCCGACGGCGACCACGACCACAATCTGACCCTCGCCTATGTCGTGCGCGCCGTGACGCCGGGTACCTATGCGCACCCCGCGGCAACGGTGGAAGACATGTATCGGCCGCAATACTCGGCCCGCACCGCCACCGGCATGATGGAGATCAAGGCGCCGTAAGGCGCTGATGGTGATGGACGCGATGAGCAAAGTGCCCCCTCACCCGCCCTCCGCTTCGCTCGGTCGACCTCTCCCCGAGGGGAGAGGAGACGGCCAGCGCTGGCGCCAGTCTCTTCTCCCCACCGGAGGGAAGGCGGCCGCGAAGCGGCCGGAGGAGGGGGCATCTTTACTGCCATGAAGATGCTTCGCAAATTCGCTGTTGGAGCGGCAGGGTGCGCCGGCATCCTCGCCCTTTCCGCCGCGTCCCTCTGGGAACTCGACCGCGCCTTCCCGCCCCCGCTTCCAGCCGAACTCACGGTCTCCACCGAAGTCCAGGACCGCGATGGCCAGTTGTTGCGCGCCTTCGCCACGCCGGACGGCTACTGGCGGCTCGAAACCCGGCTCGACCAGGTCGACAAGCAATTCGTCGACATGCTGGTCACCTATGAAGACAAACGTTTCTGGGATCATGAGGGCGTCGACGTGCTGGCGCTGGCGCGCGCCGCCGGCCAGTTCGCCACCAGCGGCCACATCGTTTCCGGCGGCTCGACGCTTTCGATGCAGCTTGCCCGGCTGATCGAGCCGCGCGAAAGCCGCAGCCTCGGCTCCAAGATCAAGCAGATGCTGCGCGCCATCCAGATCGAACGGCGGCTGTCGAAACGCGAAATCCTCGAACGCTACCTCACGCTGGCGCCTTATGGCGGCAATCTGGAAGGCGTGCGCGCCGCCTCGCTGGCCTATTTCGGCAAGGAGCCGAAACGGCTCACCGTTTCCGAATCCGCCCTGCTCGTCGCTCTGCCGCAGCTGCCGGAAAAGCGTCGGCCCGACCGCAATTTGAAGATCGCCCACGCCGCCCGCGACCGGGTGCTGACCCGAATGGTCTCCTCCCGCCTGCTCGGCGAGCGCGAGGCCGCACGGGCCGCCCTCGACGATGTCTCGGACCTGCGCCGCACGCTGCCGGCGCTCGCCGCGCACGCCGCCTATGCGATGTTGCCCAAGGCCGTCCCCGGCCAGCCCTTGCAACTGACGATCCGCAAGAGCGTCCAGGAGGGGCTGGAACAGGTGGCGAGGGACGCGGCCACCAAGCTCGGCCCTCGCCTGTCGGTCGCCATGGTGCTGGCCGACTCCCGCACCGGCGACATCCTTGGCGAAGTCGGCTCGGCCAATTTCTTCGACGCCAGCCGCTCCGGCTGGATCGACATGACAAAGATCGTCCGCTCGCCCGGCTCGACGCTGAAGCCGTTCATCTACGGTCTTGCCTTCGAACAGGGCCTGGTGGCGCAGGAGACGCTGATCGATGACAGCCCTGTCGATTTCTCCGGCTACCGGCCGAAGAATTTCGACATGGGCTACCAGGGCGATGTCAGCATCCGGCAAGCCCTGCAACTGTCGCTCAACGTGCCGGCGATCCGCGTGCTCGACGCGGTCGGGCCAACGCGGCTGATGGCGCGCTTCCGCCAGGCCGGCGTCAGCCCCATACTGCCGGTCAACGAGGCGCCGGGCCTGGCCATCGGCCTTGGCGGCGTAGGCGTCACGCTGCGCGACCTCGCCCAGCTCTACACAGGGCTCGCCAATGGCGGCAAGACGCACACGCTGCATGACGGCACCGAGCCGGCCAATGCCGAGCGCACCAGCGCCACCATCCTCGACGGTCAGGCCAACTGGCAGATCATCGACATACTGTCGGGCGTCAAGCCGCCCGAGGGTGCCCTGCAGCGCGGCATTGCCTACAAGACCGGCACGTCCTACGGCTACCGCGACGCGTGGTCGGTCGGCTTCGACGGCCGCTATGTGCTCGGTGTCTGGGTCGGCCGTCCCGACGCCGGCGCGGTGCCCGGACTGTCCGGTTATGTCTCGGCCGCTCCCATCCTGTTCGAGGGTTTTGTCCGCTCGGGCCTGGCCACCGTCCCCTTGCCGGGCAAGCCGCCCGGACTGTTCAGCCCCAGGCGCGAGGACCTGCCGGTGACGCTCGCCCGCTTCGGCGCCGGGGCGGACGGCCTGGTGCAGGCGACAGTGACCGAACCCGCACCGACCATCATCTTCCCGCCCGACGGCGCCCGCGTCGATCTCGGCACCAATTCGGTCGACGCCTCGCCGCTGGTGCTGAAGCTGCAAGGCGGCCGTGCGCCGTTCCGCTGGCTCGCCAACGGCAAGCCGCTGGTGGGCATCGACCGTCGCCGCACCGCGACCTGGCAGCCCGACGGCGCCGGCTATTCGACGCTGACCGTCATCGACGCCGCGGGACGCGCGGCGAGCGTGAAGGTGTTTGTCGAATAGACGGCTGCAAGCGATTCGTGGAATTGGCTTTCCACAGGCTCAGCGGATAGCGGGATACTTCACCCATGCCTGTTCCGAGGCACCCCCCTCTGGCCTGCCGGCGATCTCCCCCGCAAGGAGGGCGATCGGATGTCCTTGCCGCTTTCGCCAGTTATCAATGGTGGAGCAGGACGCCAAAGCTGACAATCTCCCCCCTTGCGGGGGAGATGCCTGGCAAGGCAGAGGGGGGTGCCTCGCGCGATCCTTTCCTGTCGGCAGCCTCAGCACTGGCAGCAACAATCCTTGTCACGGCAATCACCCTCCCTGCTCTCGCTGACCCACTCCCCGCCGGCTTTGTCCGGCTCGCCGATGTCGACCCCTCGATCCGCCAGGACATCCGCTACGCCGGATCGGATAATTTTCTGCACCGCAAGGTGAACGGCTATGGCGCCCCGGTCTGCATCCTCACCGAGGATGCGGCGAAGGCACTCTCCGCTGTCCAGAAAGCGATCGCGGCCAAACGCCTGACCCTGGTGGTGTTCGATTGCTACCGCCCTGCCCGCGCCGTCGCCGACATGGGCGAATGGACAAAACAGGGCGGGCCGCCCGATCCGCAATGGTATCCGGAGGTCAGGCGCAGCGACCTGATCGCCAAGGGCTATGTCGGAGAGTTGTCGACTCATTCACGTGGCTCGACCGTCGACGTCGCCGTCGCCCAGATGGACCGCAGGTCCAGCCCGAACCCGGCCTGCGGCACCGGGGATGCCGACACGCTCGATTTCGGTACCGGTTTCGACTGCTTTGATTCAATGAGCGAAACCGCATACCGCGGCCCTGCCAGTGAAGCGGCGGCAAATCGCAAGATGCTTGTCGAAGCCATGCGCGCGGGCGGCTTCAAGAACTATGCAAGGGAATGGTGGCACTTCACGCTGAAAAGCGAACCGTTCGCCAAACAGCGTTTCGACTTTCCCATCACCGCCGATTGAGGCACCGGATCAAATTCCACACCTTGCCTCGGCACTACCCATTGCTAGATAGGCTGAGTGGCAGGGCCATGGATTCTTCCTTTGGCCGCAAGAGGAAAATATTTCTCCAAAGGACGAAATGGCGCCGAACATTTTCTCAAGAGGGGCAAAAAAGGCAACATTGAATGCACCTAATTTCTACCAATTCGGTAGATTTGGCGCAGGTTCAACGGAGGCAGAAATGACCAAACCTCATTTCAGGAAACTGCTCGGCGCACTGGTCGCCACATCTGTCCAGTTCGGCACGCTCGGTTTCGCGTTTGCCGATACCACCATTCTCAACGTCTCCTACGATCCGACACGCGAGCTCTACAAGGCCTATGACGAAGCTTTCGTCGCCCATTGGAAGGCCGAGACCGGAGAGACGGTCACCGTCCAGCAGTCGCATGGCGGATCGGGCGCCCAGGCCCGCGCCGTGATCGACGGCCTCGACGCCGATGTGGTGACGCTGGCACTCGAAGGCGACATCAATGCCATCGTCTCGAAGTCGAAGAAGATCAATCCGGACTGGCGCACCAAATTCGAAAACAATTCGGCGCCCTACACCTCGACCATCATCTTCCTCGTGCGCAAGGGCAATCCCAAGGGCATTCACGACTGGAGCGACCTCGTCAAGGACGGTGTCCAGGTGATCACGCCCAATCCCAAGACGTCCGGCGGCGCGCGCTGGAACTATCTCGCCGCATGGGCCTACGCCAACGCCAATGACGGCGGCGACGAGACCAAGACCAAGGAGTTCGTCGGCAAGCTCTACGCCAATGCCCCGGTGCTCGACACCGGCGCGCGCGGCTCGACCGTGACCTTCGCGCAAAAGGGTCTCGGCGATGTGCTTATCGCCTGGGAAAACGAGGCCTATCTGGCGCTCGACGAGTTCGGCGCCGACAATTTCGACATCGTCTACCCGCCGACCTCCATCCTGGCAGAACCGCCGGTGGCGGTGGTCGACGCCAATGTCGATGCCAAGGGCACGCGCAAGATCGCCGAAGCCTATCTGAGCTGGCTCTATTCCAAGGAAGCGCAGACGATCATCGCCAAGAACCATTATCGTCCTGCCAAGCCCGATCTGGTGCCGGCCGAGGACCTCGCCAAGCTGCCGCCGATCAAACTTGTAACCATCGACGATCCACAGTTTGGTGGCTGGAAAAAAGCACAGCCTTATCATTTCGGCGATGGTGGTATATTCGACCAGATCTACAAGCCCCAGTAAGCAGTCGATATTCAGGACGACATGACCACAGCACCCGCCCAGGCGGGGTGGCGATTCAGGCAGCCGAGCGTCATTCCGGGTTTCGGATTGACGCTCGGCTTCTCGCTTGCCTACCTCACCCTCATCATCCTCATCCCGCTATCCGGGCTGCTCTGGCGCTCGGCCGCCCTTGGCTGGCCTGAATTCTGGGCGATCGCCACCGATCGCCGCACCATCAATGCGCTGAGAATCAGCTTCGGCACTGCCTTCGTCGCGGCTGCTGTCAACGTCGTCTTCGGCACGCTGGTCGCATGGGTGCTGGTGCGTTACCGCTTCCCCGGCCGCCGCATCGTCGATGCCATGGTCGATCTGCCCTTCGCCTTGCCGACGGCTGTGGCCGGCATCGCGCTGACCACGCTCTACGCGCCGAACGGCTGGATCGGCAAATTGCTGATGCCGCTCGGCATCAAGGTCGCCTATACCCCGCTCGGTATCGTCATCGCGCTGATCTTCATCGGCCTGCCCTTCGTCGTGCGCACCGTGCAGCCGATCATGGAGGAGATCGACAAGGAAGTGGAGGAAGCCGCGGCCACCCTTGGCGCCAATCGTTTCCAGATCATCACCCGCATCCTGTTTCCGGGCCTGGCGCCGGCCATCGTCACCGGCTTCGCGCTCGCCTTCGCGCGCGGCGTCGGCGAATACGGCTCGGTCATCTTCATCGCCGGCAACTTGCCCTACAAATCAGAGATCGCGCCGCTGCTGATCGTCATCCGGCTGGAGGAATATAATTACCCGGCGGCAACCGCGATTGCGGCGATCATGCTCGCCCTGTCATTCATCATGCTTTTGGTCGTCAATCTCGCACAGTCGTGGAGCCGCAAGCGCTATGGCTGATCCGGAGATCAAATCTTACGAACCGCACCATGAAAGCCAGTCGGCGGCGGTCACGGAAAGCCGCCCGGCGCGTCTGGCCCTGATGGCCGTCGCCTTTGCCTTCCTCGGCATTTTCCTGCTCTTGCCGCTGATCATCGTCTTCAACGAAGCCTTCGCCAAGGGCATCGGTGCCTACACCGAAGCGCTCGGCAATCCCGACACACGCTCGGCGATCCGGCTGACGCTGCTGGTCGCCGCGATCTCGGTACCGCTCAACATTGTGTTCGGCATCTCCGCCGCCTGGGCGATCGCCAAGTTCGAGTTCAAGGGCAAGGCCTTCCTGACCACGCTGATCGACCTTCCCTTCTCGGTCTCCCCGGTCATATCGGGCCTCGTCTATGTGCTTCTATTCGGCGCCCAGGGGCTGCTCGGCACCTGGCTGAAAGCGCACGGCATCGTCATCCTGTTTGCCGTGCCGGGCATCGTGCTGGCCACAATCTTCGTCACCTTCCCCTTCGTCGCCCGCGAGTTGATCCCGCTGATGCAGGAGCAAGGCAATGGCGACGAGGAGGCAGCGCTTTCGCTTGGCGCCAATGGTTGGCAGACCTTCTGGTACGTGACCTTGCCCAACGTCAAATGGGGGCTGCTCTACGGCGTGCTCCTGTGCAATGCGCGCGCCATGGGCGAGTTCGGCGCAGTCTCGGTGGTGTCGGGCCATATACGCGGCCTGACCAACACCATGCCGCTGCATGTCGAAATCCTCTATAACGAGTACAACGCCGTCGGCGCCTTCGCCGTCGCTTCATTGCTTGCGGGCCTGGCGCTCGTCACGCTGGTCTTGAAAACACTTCTCGAGATGCGCTACGGCGCCGAGATCGCCGCGACGCGCGGACACTGACAGAGGGATTTGCATGGAAGTTCGCGTTGCCAACGTGCGCAAGGAGTTTGACCGGTTTCCGGCCCTCCACGACGTGTCGCTCGATATCAAGTCGGGCGAACTGATCGCGTTGCTGGGGCCGTCCGGCTCCGGCAAGACGACGCTGCTCAGGCTGATCGCCGGACTGGAGCGGCCGACGCGCGGAAACATCTTCTTCGGCGACGAGGACGCCTCGCACAAGTCGATCCAGGATCGCAATGTCGGCTTTGTCTTCCAGCACTATGCGCTGTTCCGGCACATGACGGTGGCCGACAATATCGGCTTCGGCCTGAAGGTCCGGCACGGGCCGTCGCGCCCGCCGGCGCAGGAGATCCGCCGCCGCGCCTCCGAGCTTCTAGACCTTGTCCAGCTGTCGGGGCTGGAAAAGCGCTATCCGGCGCAGCTTTCCGGCGGCCAGCGGCAGCGCGTGGCGCTGGCGCGCGCCATGGCCATCGAACCCAAGGTGCTGCTGCTCGACGAACCGTTCGGCGCGCTTGACGCGCAGGTGCGCCGGGAATTGCGCCGCTGGCTGCGCGAAATCCATGACGCCACCGGCCACACCACCGTCTTCGTCACCCACGACCAGGAAGAGGCGCTGGAGCTTGCCGACCGCGTCGTGGTGATGAGCCAGGGTCGCATCGAGCAGGTCGGCACCGCCGACGACATCTACGACACGCCGAACTCGCCCTTCGTCTACGGCTTCATCGGTGAATCGAGCTCGCTTCCCGTCAAAGTCGAGAATGGCGAGATCTGGCTCGCCGACCGTCCGATCGGGCTTGCCGCGCCCAACGAGCCCTCGGGCGATGCGACGCTCTACTTCCGCCCGCACGATGTCGAATTGCTGGACGGCTGCAGCGGCTGCATCGCCGGCACGGTCGCCGCCAGCCGGCGCGTCGCCGGCACGCGCCGGGTCGAGCTTGAAATCGGTGGTGAGCGTCAGCGGGTCGAAATCGAGTTGCCGGTCGATCATCCCGCGGCGCAAAAAAGCCGGGTGGCGTTCCGCCCCGGCCGCTGGAAGCTTTTTCCGGCGGCTTGATTCTCGGCTCAAGCGCTACGCCAACCGGTTTTCGACCTTCAGATTCCTGATCCGGGTGAACTCTCCCGTGTTGGGCTGCGGTTGTTGCGAAACAGCTTCGCCTCCTTGGGCGGCGTTGAATGACGGTTCTGGGGCATGGCGGCAGCTCTTTGTATATGCCTTTTGTATATGCCATGCAGCACCGCAAACAAGGCGCAGAAAAACTCCGACGAAGGTAGCCATCTCCTGGAACAGAATTCCAACAGGTGCCAACTTAGGCGATATATTTTCCCACGACGAGGCCGCGAACCGAGAGCGCATGCCTCGTCGCGCATGATACGTCACGGCTATGGTCCGACCATCAACGCATTGCATCGGAGCCTGTTTTCATGAAACGATTTTTCCTCGGGCTTGCCACCGTCGCCGGCCTGTTCCTTGCATCCTCCCAAGCCTGGTCGGCCGACAAACTGCTCAACGCATCCTATGATGTCGGCCGCGAACTGTTCGTGCAGGTCAACAAGGCTTTCATCGCCCAGCATCCGGGCGTCACCGTCGACCAGTCGCATGCCGGCACTTCGGCGCAGGCACGCGCCATCGCCGAGGGTCTTGGCGCCGACGTTGTTACCTTCAACCAGGTCATCGACATCGACTTCCTGGTCAAGAAGGGCCTCGTCTCGGCCGACTGGCAGAAGGATTTCCCTGACAATGCCTCGCCCTTCTATTCTCTGCCTTCGTTCCTTGTCCGCGCGGGCAACCCCAAGCACATCAAGGACTGGAACGATCTCGTGCGCGACGACGTGCAGGTGATCTTCCCAAACCCGAAAACATCCGGCAATGCGCGCTACACCTATCTGGCGGCCACCGCCTACGCCAAGGAAGCCTTCAAGGGCGATGACGCCAAGGTGAAAGAGTTCATCACCAAGCTGTTCAACAACGTGCCGATCTTCGACACCGGCGGCCGCGCCGCGACCACCACCTTCGTGCAGCGCGAGATCGGTGATGTGCTGATCACCTTCGAGTCGGAGACGCGCGGCATCCGCAAGGAGTATGGCGACGACAAGTTCGAGCAGGTTACGCCTTCGGTCAGCCTGCTGGCCGAATTCCCGGTCGCCATCGTCGACAAGGTTGCCGACGATCACGGCACGCGCGATCTGGCCAAGACCTATCTCGACTTCCTCTACACACCGGAGGGCCAGGACATCGCCGCCCGCAACGGCCTCAGAGCCCGCGACGCCGCTGTGGCGGCGAAATACAAGGCTGATTTCCCCGATGTCCGGCTGCTGACGGTGGAAGACGTTTTCGGCGGCTGGGACAAGGTGCAGAAAGAGCATTTCGCCGCCGGCGGCCTGCTCGACCAGACCTACGGCAGCCGCTGAGGCAGCGATACCTGCACAGCAGACGAAAAAGCCGGCGCGCTGCCGGCTTTTTTCGTTTTTGAACGCCGATAACCTGGTTATCAGCGGAATATCCGCGTTCTCAGTGCAAAACGTTACAAAGAATCAACGCGTTTATGCCTAACGTGCAATTTGGTGGCTGTTTCGCGAAACATCATCGCGCGGCGAAGACGTCATTATTTGCACACAAACAGTCGCCAGATGCGAGTGGTTGGGGCTTTTATGGGTTGATCTGGGCATGCTGACAAAAAAAGGCAAATACGGCCTCAAGGCCCTCGTGCATCTGTCTGGCCTGCCGGCCGGCCAATTGGCCTTCGTCAATGACATCGCTGTGGCCAACAACATCCCGAAGAAATTCCTCGATGCCATCCTGGGCGAATTGCGCAATGCCGGCTTCGTCCAGAGCCGCAAAGGCAAGGAAGGCGGCTACCGCCTTGCCCGGCCGGCCTCCGAAATCAAGATCGGCCATGTCGTGCGCGTGCTTGACGGGCCGCTGGCGCCAATCCCTTGCGCCAGCCGCACGCAGTATCAACGCTGCGAGGATTGCGACGAGGCGACCTGCCAGGTCCGCCACATGATGCTGGAGGTGCGGCAGGCAATCGCCGAAGTGCTGGATAATCGCAGCCTCGCCGCCATGCGCGATGCCGACAATGACGATTTTCCGGTCGAGCTGACGTCGCAGATCTAAACCACCGACTTCAAGCTGATCGCGTTCAGATAGAGATTCCTGCATTGAAGGAGAGGTTCTCCAAATCTCGGGTTGCGAAGCTCGAAATCACGGAGAACCTCATGCAGTTTTGGCCTATCCGTTCACGTTAGACGCAGCCTCGAATACAGCGCGTGCGGACGTCGTACCCGCTACGTGCTCCGTACCCGCCACACCGAGGTCCATCCATCCCGCATTCACGGCCTCGAACATTTCTTCGGCGGGTCCGGAGTGACCCTTCGGGATGCCGAATTGCTCGAACGCTTCCGCCCACCCCGCACGCGGAATTGCAAAGGCTTTCACGGCGAGATTCAGGACTTCACCCAACTGCTCGGCGACTTCATCCGCGGTGACCATCGAACCGATCTCGAC
>NZ_RZRA01000580.1:0-3637 GCF_003998945.1 Mesorhizobium sp. M7A.F.Ca.CA.003.01.2.1
ATCTCCTCGCCGATCGCGCGTGCGCTCATCGGCAAGGAAGTCGGCGACGCCATCGAGGTCAACGCGCCTGGCGGCGCCAGGGGGTATGAGATCGTCCAGGTGCAGTTCATCTAGGACCTTTGATAATTCTACTCTGGCGGCCGACTACAGCGCCGCGCGTCCTCTCGGACGCGCAAAGGACGCTGTAGGATTTTCAGTTAGCGCATGATCCCTTTCCGAAAATCAATTACGATTTTCGGGGGCATGCGCGGGCGGTTTTCTGCGCTTCCGGTGCTCACGTACTTTAAGTACGCGCCGCTCCGGTTCTCGAAGAACCACGCTATTCGACTCGCCAGAGCGAATTCTGAAAGGTCCTATGCCGGCGCTTGTAGTTTAAGTGCCAATAGCTTTTCTGCTTCCGCCACTACCTGCACCGGCACAACACGCCCCC
This sequence comes from Mesorhizobium sp. M7A.F.Ca.CA.003.01.2.1, assembly GCF_003998945.1. Taxonomy (NCBI): domain Bacteria; kingdom Pseudomonadati; phylum Pseudomonadota; class Alphaproteobacteria; order Hyphomicrobiales; family Phyllobacteriaceae; genus Mesorhizobium; species Mesorhizobium sp. M7A.F.Ca.CA.003.01.2.1. Next base: position 431 of record NZ_RZRA01000580.1, read on the forward strand.
CATGCGAGGCCAGCAGTGTCGATGCGTAGCGTCCGCGCGGGCCGGTCAGACCCGGCTCTGTTGCCAGGAAAATTGCGACCGTCGGCAGGCCAAAGGCACTGGCAAGATGGGTCAGCCCGGTGTCGGCGCCGATAACCAGCGTCGAGCCGCCGATAGTCGCGGCGATTTCGGACAGCGGCGATTTCGGTACCACGATCGTTGACGGCACGGCGCCTGCGATTGCCTCGGCCACGGTTTTCTCACGCTCGTTCGACCAGGTCGTGACCGGCGTCATCCCCCGCTCAATCAGGAGGTGGGCGGTTCCGATCCAGTCTTCGGCCGGCCATTTCTTGTCTTCGCGGCTGGTTCCGTGCAGCAGGAAGGCGGTTTTTCCAGAAGTGCCCGCCAGGGTGCCGGCGGGCGGCACGATGCCGGAGTCCAGCGTCGAAAGATCGGGCTGATAGGCGAGCGCCAGGCCAAACAACCGCCGCGTCCGTTCGATGGCGTGGAGATCGCGCGGGACGGCATACGTGGCATCGTAGAACAGCGTCGCCGAGGGTTCGCGCGCGCTCGAACGGTCGAAGCCGGCAATGGGTGAGCCCGCCTGTCTTGCCACCAGGGCCGATTTCAGCAGGCCTTGCGCGTCGATGACCAGATCGTAGCGGCAATTGCGCAAGGTGCGGCGCAGGGCGGCCGCCTCGCGCCAGGTGGCGCCGTCAAGCAGCGCCTTGCGCCAGCGCCGGATCGCCACCGTATGAATCTTGTCGATCGCCGGGTGAAGCGCGACGATTCCGGCGAATGCCTCTTCGACGCACCAGTCGAAGGTCAGGTCCGGGCGGTGGCGACGGGCATCCTCGACCGCCGGAAAGGTGTGGATGACATCGCCCATCGACGACGTCTTGACGATCAGCACCTTCATGCCGCGGCCGGAATTTCCAGCAGCCGGTCCGCCGCTGCCGCGACCTGGCCGACTTCCAGCGTCTTCAGGCAGTTGAGGTGGCCGAGCGGACAGACCTTCTGGTGGCAGGGCGAGCACGACAGGCCGAGCCAGACCAGCTCGCGGCGCTCCGCCAGCGGTGGCGTGTTTTCGGGCGAGGTCGAGCCGTAGACGGCGACGATCGGCGTGCCGACGGCGGCCGCGACATGCATCAGTCCGCTGTCGTTGGACACAGCCAGCCTGGCGGCGGATATCAGGTCGATGGCGTCCTCCAGCCGCGTCTGTCCGGCGAGGTCGACGACGCCGGGGGCCAGGGCTGCGATCTCCGCCGTCACGTCGCGGTCGTTCTTCGAGCCGAACAGCGCAACCTTCAAGCCTTTGCCCATGAAGCCGCTGGCAAGCCCGGCATAGCTTTCGCTGGGCCAGCGCTTGGCAGGGCCGAATTCCGCGCCGGGCATCAGGGCCACGAATTTCTGCGGCGCCAGCCCGAAACGGCCGAGCAGGTCGACCTGGTTTTTCGTGTCCACGCTAAGCCGGGGCGCCCGGAAACTGCCGCCCTGGGCAAGGCCGAAATAGGCCTGCGCGGTGCGTCGTTTGATGCTGTCGGGCAATGGCACGACGTCGGTCAGCAGGCCATAGCGCATCTCGCGCAGATTGCCGACACGGCGCGGAATGCGGGCAAAGAACGGAATCAGCGCCGACTTCCAGCTGCCCGGCAGGATATAGGCCATGTCGTAGCGGCCGCGCAGCAGGCGGCCGAAGCGGCGGCGATGGGTGAATTCGAGCGCGCCGGGTTTGAGCGGAAAATCGATCTGCTGGCGGATTTCGGGCATGCGCTTGACCAGGGGTGCTGCCCAGGCAGGCGCCAGCACATCGATGGCGGCGTTGGGATGCAACTCCTTCAGCGCCGAAAACAGGCACTGCGCCATCACCATGTCGCCCACCCAGCGTGGGCCGATCACGAGGATCGTTGGGCTTTCAGCCATTCGACATAGTCTCTGACACCGGTTTCCACTGTCCGGAATTGGCCATTGTAACCGGCCGCGCGCAAACGGGACATATCAGCTTGCGTAAAGCTCTGGTAGCTGCCCTTGAGATGGTCGGGAAAGGGGATGAATTCAATCTCCCCTTTACCCAACGTGTCGATCACCGTTTCGGCGATGGCGCGGAAGGGCTGGGCACGGCCGGTGCCGCAATTGAAGATGCCGCTTGAGCCCCGTTTCCACAGCCACAGATTGACGTCGGCGACATCACCGACATGGATGAAGTCACGGCTTTGTTCGCCGGGTCCGAATCCGTCATAGGCGCCGAACAGTTTCGGGTTCTCGCCTCGCTCGACCTGGTTGAACAGATGGAAGGCGACGGAGGCCATGGCGCCCTTGTGCGCTTCGCGCGGGCCATAGACGTTGAAGTAGCGCAAGCCTACGACCTGTGAATGGTCGGCCTGCCCGGCGAACACGGTTCGCCTGACATAGTCGTCGAACAGCTTCTTGGAATAGGCGTATACGTTGAGCGGCCGTTCCAACGCGGGATCCTCGAGGAACTCCGAGCCGCCGCCATAGACGGAAGCCGAGGAGGCATAAAGGAAAGGCACGCGCAAACTCTGGCTTGCATGCAGCAACCGTTTCGAGAAGGCGTAATTCACCTCCATCATGAATTTGCCGTTCCACTCGGTGGTGGTCGAGCAGGCGCCCTGGTGGAACACGGCCTCGATGCGGCCGAGCGAGCCGGCCTCCATGCGGGGCAGGAAATCGTCCTTGTCGAGATAGTCGGCGATCTTGAGATCGGCAAGATTGACGATCTTGTGACCGTCGGTAAGGTCGTCGACGACGAGGATGTCGTCATGCCCTTCGGCATTCAGCGCGGCGACGATGTTGGAGCCGATCATGCCGGCGCCGCCCGTGACGATGATCATGAAGGACCTCTGGTTGCTTGCGATTCCGGTCCTTATAGGGGAGGCTAGCCGGGCTGTCGACAAAGCCAGGTGCATGCGCCTGTCCTGCCATTTTATGCGCTTGTCTGTTTTGTCTATTTTGTCTATTATGGACAAAACAGGGTATCCCATGAAAAACTATCCGTCGACCGATCTGAAACAGAATCTTGGAGATGTGCTTGCAGCTGCCAGCCAGCAGCCGGTCTCCATCACTCGCCACAACAAGCCGAGATACGTCCTGATGAGCATCGAGGCCTACGAAGCGCGCTTCGGCAACGACAGCCGCCGCGTCTACGCTGCGAAGGACGCCCCGACCGAACATGTCGAGATGCTCGAGGAGTACGCCGCGGAATTGGAC
>NZ_RZRA01000581.1:0-3635 GCF_003998945.1 Mesorhizobium sp. M7A.F.Ca.CA.003.01.2.1
GCTTCAGGAAAAATTCCTCGCCGCAAAGGAACAGATCGGCATCTGCGGCAGCGTCATCGACGAAGGCATTGCCCGCGGCATGCTCGAGCGCCGGGATGCCTTCCTGGCGACACTGCTGCCCGAAATGGCCAAGCGCCGCGACATCGTCCAGGCCTGGATCGACCGCGAACCGCTGGTCGACTGGATCAGGCCCGAAGGCGGTGTCGTCGGCTTCCCGCGCCTCGATATCGAACCCGGCTTCGACCTCGACCGGTTCTATGCGAACCTGCTGGAGAACCATGGAACCTATGTCGGACCCGGCCACTGGTTCGAGATGGAAAAACGCTTCTTCCGCGTCGGCTTCGGCTGGCCGACGGAAGCCGAATTGCGCGGCGGCCTCGACGCCATCTCCGTCGCGCTGCGGCAGTAACTTCCGCGTGCCGGCGATGGAGCAGGCTGAAAATTCCTTGATCCAGCACTGATTCTGACGCATATCCGCGGCGAACTGAGCTAAAAGTTCCGCCAGCCGGACCAGCGCCCATCGTGGAAGTGCCCCGCCAGCTGACGCCACTGCAATGGGGCCTCTTAAATCATGACCGCCGAACAGATATCACCGGACCAGCGCTATGCCGCGTTCCGCCACCGCTCCTTCCTGAGTTATTGGGCGGCGCGTTTCCTCACCACATTCGCCACCATGATCGTGTCCGTCGCGGTCGGCTGGCAGATGTACGATTTGACCCGCGACCCGCTCGATCTCGGCCTGGTCGGCATCGTCCAGTTCCTGCCGTCGCTGCTTCTGGTGCTGGTCACCGGTGTCGCCGCCGACCGCTTCGGCCGCCGCCTGATCATGGCGCTGGCGGTCGTGGTGGAGGCGATGTGCGCGCTGGCGCTGCTGTTCCTGGCGCTGCGCGGCATCAGCGGGCCGCTGCCGATCTTCTGCGTGCTTGCCATGTTCGGCGTCGCCCGCGCCTTCTTCGGTCCGGCCTCGGCCTCGCTGTTCGCCAATCTGGTGCCGCCTCAGGATTTCGCCAACGCCATCGCCTGGAATTCATCGGCCTGGCAGACGGCGACCATCGTCGGACCCGTCGCCGGCGGCCTGCTCTACGGCGTGTCGCCGGAAGCGGCCTACGGAACCGCCGCTGTCCTGATGCTTGTGTCCGGGCTGCTGATCTTCACCATCCCGAAGCCGTCGCAGCGCACCGAGTCGGACAAGCCGACGATGCAGCACCTGCTCGGCGGGTTCAGCTATATCTGGAGCGAGAAGATCGTGCTCGGCGCCATCTCGCTCGATCTGTTCGCCGTGCTCCTGTCCGGCGCCTCGGCGCTGCTGCCGGTCTATGCGCGCGACATCCTCCAGCTCGGCCCGTGGGGCCTCGGCCTGCTGCGCTCGGCGCCCAGCATCGGCGCCATTTGCGTCGCCATCTGGCTGGCCGGGCATCCACTTCGCAACCACGCGGGCATGATCATGCTGGCCGCTGCAGCCTCGTTCGGCGCCTTCACCGTGGTTTTCGGCCTGTCGACCATCACCTGGCTGTCGATCGTGGCATTGGTCTTCCTTGGCGCCACCGATATGTTCAGCGTCTACATCAGGGAGACGCTGATCCAGCTGTGGACGCCCGACGAGGTGCGCGGCCGCGTCAACGCCGTCAACCAGGTCTTTGTCGGCGCCTCCAACGAGGTCGGCGAATTCCGGGCCGGCACGATGGCCGCGCTGATCGGCACGGTGCCGGCCGTGGTGATCGGCGGCATCGGCGCCATCGCCGTCGCGGGCCTGTGGGTGGTGCTGTTCCCGCAACTGCGCAAGGTGCGCCACCTCAACGGGCGCAACTGATCTTCCCACGGTTGACAGCCGACATGCCTAGCCCATGCCACAGGAGCTCTCATGATCACTTGCTACCTGAAATACGTCATCGACCCCTACAAGCTTGCCGAGTTCGAAGATTATGGTCGTCGCTGGATAGCTCTGGTCAACCGCCTCGGCGGAAACCATCACGGCTATTTCCTTCCAAGCGAAGGGGCGAGCAACATCGCCTATGCCATGTTCAGCTTTCCGAGTCTTGCCGACTACGAGGACTATCGCAAACGGATGGCTGCCGACCCGGAATGCCAGGACGTGTTCGAAATGGAAAAGCGCAATCGCAGCATTCTCAGCTATGAGCGCAGCTTCCTGCGGCCGGTGCTCGAACCTTAATGCATGTCGCCCAAAAGTGGCCCCGGTTTTGGGAGAACGACATGCATGAAGACAAAGACCTAAAGCGGGTCGCCTGAAATCCGTTCAGACGACGGTTTAGCTATCTGCTCGACTTGCCGAAGATCATCCGCAAAAACTCGTCCAGCCAGCGCTTGAGATGCATGTCCCAGATCAGCCGGCCGCCGAGATGATCGCGGCCGGGCTGGGCACCGGGCAATTCGAAGCGATGCGCGCCGCGCACCACCCAGCGCTGCATCATCACCCTGGTCAGTTCGCCATGGAACTGGATGCCCCAGGCATTGTCGCCGTAGCGGAAGGCCTGGTTGGGATAGGTTTCGGCCGTCGCCAGCAGCGTCGCGTCCCTGGGCAGCGAAAAACCCTCGCGGTGGAACTGGTAGACCATCTCCGGCCAGTGCATCAGTTGCTTGCCGGCTTCGGTCGCCTTCAGGGGATACCAGCCAACCTCGACCAGCCCTTCACCATGACCCTCGACCTTGCCGCCGAGACAGTTGACCAGCATCTGCGCACCGAGACAGATGCCGAGACATGGCCGGTTCTCCCTCAGCGGTATTTCCAGCCAGTTGGTCTCGCGGCGGACGAACTCGTCGTCGTCATTGGCGCTCATCGGGCCGCCGAACACCACCGTGCCGGCGTGGTCGTCCAGTGTTTCGGGCAAGGCGTCGCCAAGCGGCGGCCGGCGGATGTCGAGATCGAAACCCTCTTCCAGCAACATGTGGCCGACACGTCCCGGGCTCGAACTCTCCTGATGCAGCACGATCAGGATCTTTGGCTTCGAACTCGTCTGGCGTGGCATGGGAAGGCGAAGATCCTATTCGTCGCTCGATGTTCCGGTGGCGCCGGGCGCGTGCGCCGCCGCCTTGCGGCGCGCCTCGACGCGGTCGTGGCGTTCGACGCCGATCAGCTCGGCGACGCGCCAGACGGTGTTGTCCTCGAGCTCGTGCAACTCGCCGTCGGCATAGACGATTTCCCACATCAGGCCGATGAAAGCCTTGCGCGCATCGGCATCGAGATGGCGCTTCAAGACGCTGGTGAAGGCGTAGAGATCGATCGCCTCATTGTCGGCCCGCTCGCCGGCAGCGGCCAACGCTTCGAGTTCCGCGCCACTGATCGAATAGCTCTCGGCCAGCACCGCCTTGAACCGCTCCCACTCGACATCCTGGCGCACGCCATCGGCGTTCATCACATGGTAGAGCAGCGCCGAGGCGGCGACACGCGGATCGTCCGTGCTGGCATGCGTGCCGGCACCGGCCGGCAAATCCCTGAGAAACGACAGAACGCGTTCAAACATAGATCCATACCCCAACGGCCTGACGGCCTGCCCAACTCAAAACAACCGAAACCGGCGCGGCGATTTCTCCGCTTCCTCGTCCGGATCGACGCCGGGATCGTCCGGCAGCCGCGCAAGCTCCTCGGCCGGCTCGACGCCTTCGGCATCGCTCGGCAC
>NZ_RZRA01000582.1:0-3634 GCF_003998945.1 Mesorhizobium sp. M7A.F.Ca.CA.003.01.2.1
TCCGCACCATGTCGAAAGGCAACCGCAACTGCGCGATCGCCTTCTTGGCGTCGGCCATCTCGGCGGCGTTCATCTGGGCAAAATCCTTGGCCCGCAGCACCTCGTTGCCGGAAAAGGTGAAGCGGGCGTCGACCTCGATCTCGGGAATTTCCTGTGGCGGCTGGTTCTTCTGGTGTCCCTCGAACATCGCCTGGCTGACTCGGTTTTCAGCGGCGCGTGGCTTCTGCTTTTCCCTGGTGTCGGGCGCCACCGGCGAAAACATCGCCAGCATCTTTTCGATCAGTTCGCGCGACTTCCAGAACAGCCGGAAGGCCTCGTCGAAAATGGCGTGATCCTCATGCCGCGACACCAGCACGGCGTGCAGCGTCCAGTAGAAATCGTCGCGCGAACCGATGCCCGCGGCGAGCACCGCCTCGATGGCGTCCTTGACCGAGGCCGGCCCGACCCGCATGCCCGCCTTGCGCAAGGTGCGGGCAAAATAGACGATGTTGTCGGCGATCCGCCCGTGCGGCATGGCCTCTTTTGGCTCGGGGCGCGGCATCGCCTACTCCGCCGCCGAAAGCTCGGCCTTCACCTCGTTGAGGATGCGCCGGCCTTCGCCCTGTTCGATGCGGGCAATGTCGTCCTGGTATTTCAACAGCACGCCGATCGTATCGGAGACGGTTTCCGGATCGAGCGCCACCTTGTCGAGCTCGGTCAGCGCGCCGGCCCAGTCGATGGTTTCGGCGACGCCCGGCACCTTGAACAGCTCGATCTGGCGCAGCTTCTGGATGAAGGAGACCACTTCGGCCGAAAGGCGCTGGTTGGCCTGCGGCACCTTGCGGCGCACGATCTCCAACTCGCGCTCGGCATTGGGATAGTCGACCCAGTGATAGAGGCAGCGCCGCTTCAGCGCGTCGTGGATCTCACGGGTGCGGTTGGTGGTGATGATGACGATCGGCGGCTCTTCCGCCTTGATGGTGCCGAGCTCGGGCACCGTCACCTGGAAGTCGGACAGGATTTCGAGCAGGAAGGCCTCGAACGCCTCGTCGGTGCGGTCGAGCTCATCGATCAGGAAAACCGGGGCAGCCCCCGCCTTGCCGGTCAGCGCATCGAGCACCGGGCGGCGGATCAGGTATTTTTCGGAGAAGACGTTGCGCTCCATGGCGGAGCGCTCGACCTTGCCGGCCGCCTCCTCCATGCGGATCTCGATCATCTGCGCGGCGTAGTTCCACTCGTAGACGGCGGACGAGACGTCAAGGCCTTCATAGCATTGCAGGCGGATCAGCCGGCGGCCGAGCGCCTGTGCCAACACCTTGGCGATCTCGGTCTTGCCGACGCCGGCCTCGCCCTCAAGGAAAAGCGGCCGCTTCATACGCAACGACAGGAACAGTACGGTCGCCAGCGACCGGTCCGCCACATAGTCCGCACCGGTCAGGAGATCGAGCGTCTCGTCGATCGTCCGTGGCGCGGCGCGCGGTTTCAGCTCGGTCATTCTTTCTCCGTGAACGCCGCCGCTCCGCTTTCCAGTACGTGGTAGCCGCGGGCGTGATAGATCAGCGGCCGCAAATTATCGCCCATCCGCAGGCCTGTCACCTTGCCAAAAAGCACACGATGGGTGGCCAGGTCCTTGGTATCGATCAATTCGCAGTCGAACACGGCGAGCGCACCCTTCAGCGTCGGCGCGCCGGTGGAGATCACGTCCCATTCGCCGAGCGCGAAGCGCTCCTCGACCGGCAAGCCGGTGATTCCGGAAAAGCCGACTGACAGCGGCTCCTGGTGGGAAGCCAGGGTGTTCAAGGCAAACCTGCCGTTTTTCACGAACGGTTCGTTCTTGGGATTTTCGCGATTGAGACAGACCAGAATGGTCGGCGGGGTGTCCGAAACCGAGCAGGCCGCGATCACCGTCGCGCCGCGCTTGCCGGCCGGCCCGTCGGTGGTGACCACATGGACGTGGCCGGCAAAGTGGCTCATCGCGTCGCGATAGGCCTGCGGCCCAATGTCGTTCTTCTTCAGCACCGTATTTTTTCCATTGTCAGGATCCTATCGACATATATGGCCAGACATAGCCCGCCACAAGCGAAGTGCCTGAGCCATATCCCGAAATTCGCGTGTTGCACCAAGGCCGGGCAGCCTTTAGGTCTTGGCGGCAACAGTGCCGGGAGCGTAGGACCGGCCCGGAGGATCCCATCGCTCGAATGCGACCCAGGACAAGAACAATAGCGGCGCTGTTCTGGCTGTTCCTGGCCAGTGGTGCGGATGCCCGGACGCTGCTGGTCGGCGTCTCGGCGCCCCTGTCGGGACCATCGGCCATTCTCGGCAAGCAGATCGAGGCCGGTACCGGTATGGCCGCCGAAGCGAACGGCATCGAACTCAAGACCGTGGATGACGCCTGCACCGCCGATGGCGGCGCTGCCGCGGCCAGGGAATTCGCAGCCGTCAAGGTCAATATCGTAATCGGCTTTCTCTGCACCGAGGCGATCGGGGCGGCGATGCCGATCCTGAAGGACGCCAACATTCCGGTCATCACCATTGGCGTGCGAACCGAAAGCCTGACCGACCGCCGCGCCAAGACCGGCTGGCCGGTCTATCGCCTCGGACCACGCGGCGACGATGAGCGCAATGCGGTCGCGTCAGCCCTCACCCGCCTGTGGCAAAACGAATTGTTCGCCATTATCGACGACGGCACCATCTACGGCCGTGAAATCGCCGAGACGTTGCGGGCAGCGGCCGAACAGGCAGCGCTGAAACCTGTGTTCGTCGACACGTTCCGGCCCCAGCTCGACAATCAGATCGGCATGATCGGTCGGCTGAAGAAGGCCGGCGCGACGCATGTCTTTGCCGGCGGCGATGGCGACGACATCGCCATCATGGGCCGCGATGCCGCACAGCTTCAGGCGGGCATCGTCTTTGCCGGCGGCGAGAATCTGCGCACGCCGCCCGGCGACGTGCCCTATTCCTTGGGCACACTGATGATCGCACCGCCGGAATGGGCCGATGTCGCCGATCCAAAAGTGCTGGCGGCCTTTGCCGCGCAGAAAGTCGTGCCCGACGGCTATACGCTGCCGGCCTTTGCGGCGGTCGAAATCGCCAAGGCTTGTCCGAAAGCTCGGGCAAACCACTGACCGAAGCTCTGACCGGACAGGATTTCACCACGGCGATCGGGCCGATCCGGTTTGATGCGAAAGGCGATCTCAGCCGGAGCCCCTACCGCGTCTTCCGCTTCGATGGCACGCGCTTTGCGCCCTTGGAAAGCAACTGATGTTTCGCACCGGCCCACGCAACCTGATCACCGACGTTGCCGGCCTGCGCGTCGGCAATGCGTCCGACGCCAGGCTGAAATCCGGGGTAACGACCGTGCTTTGCGATGCGTCCACAGTGGCCGGCGTTCAGATCCTGGGCGGTGCGCCGGGCACCCGCGAGACCGACCTGCTCGAACCGCACAATTCCGTCGATGTGGTGCACGCCGTGGTGCTTTCGGGCGGCTCGGCTTTCGGCCTCGACGCAGCTTCCGGCGTGCAGGCGGCGTTGCGTGAACGCGGCATCGGCCTCGAGGTCGGCGGTTTTCGCGTTCCGATCGTGCCGTCGGCGATCCTGTTCGACCTGCGCAATGGCGGCGACAAGGATTGGGGCCGTTATCCGCCCTACCGCGAGC
>NZ_RZRA01000583.1:0-3631 GCF_003998945.1 Mesorhizobium sp. M7A.F.Ca.CA.003.01.2.1
GGCCAAGCCGATCGCCGATCTGCTGGCGACCGCCAATGTCGAGCAGGGTGCTGCCGTCTTCAAGAAGTGCCAGGCCTGCCATTCCGGCGAAAAGGGCGGCCCCAACAAGGTCGGCCCGGACCTGTGGGACCTCGTCGACCGTCCGGTCGCCGAGCATGAAGGCTTTGCCTATTCGGCCGGCATGAAGGAATTCTCCAAGGGCGGCACCGAGAAGTGGACCTACGACAACATCAACCACTTCATCACCTCGCCGAAGAAATTCGTGAAGGGCACCGCCATGGGCTTCGCCGGCCTGCCCAAGGACGAGGACCGCGCCAACGTCATCGCCTATCTGCGCACGCTGTCCGACAATCCCAAGCCGCTGCCGGCACCCGGTGCCGCCGCCGATGCAGGCGCCAAGCCTGCCGATGCAGCCGCTCCGGCAAAGCCGGCTGAGGGTGCCGCGCCGGCCGCTCCCGCCGCCCCGGCTCCGGCCGCACCGGCACCGGCGCCTGCCCAATAATTTCGATATCATCTCGACGACCTTGAAAAAGCCGGGTTCAGCCCGGCTTTTTTATTGGGAAAACCGCATAGGCGGCGACAAAGCCGCGCATGACGGTTTTCACGAGCGCCAAATCATCTAGATTGCCCATGAACGGGCATCGCGAAGAGGATAGTGCATGACGGTTGGCCGAACGCTTCTCAAGTCGTTGCTGGCGGCAGCCCTTCTGGCGGCGGGATTGCAGGCTGCCCGCGCCGACGAATGGCGCACCACCTCATCGCTGATCGGCGAGTCCAAATACGGCGCCAATTTCCAGCACTACGATTACGTCAATCCGAACGCGCCCAAGGGCGGCACGCTGAACTCGGTGGAACTCGGCACCTTCGACAGCTTCAATCCTTTCATCGCACGCGGCACCCCTGCCGCAGGATTGAACTATCAGGGTGGGCTCCTCTACCAGTCGCTGATGGCGAAATCCCTTGACGAGGGCAGCGTCAACCATCCCGAGATAGCAGACGCCTACAAGTACCCAGCCGATTTTTCATCCGCAACTTATCGGCTCGACCCGCGTGCCAGATGGCATGATGGCCAACCGATCACCGTGGATGACGTGATTTGGTCATTTAACTTTCTCAAAAAGGAAAGTCCGCAGTTCAACCGCTATTTCGCCAACGTCACCGAGGCGGTCGCCGTTTCAGATCGGGAAGTCGAGTTCCGTTTTGATCAGAAGGGTAATCGCGAGTTACCGCTGATCATGGCGGATGTGGTGGTGCTGCCGAAGCACTGGTGGGAAGGCACCGATGCCAACGGCAAGAAGCGCGACATCACCCAGCCAAGCCTTGAAATCCCGCTCGGCTCTGGACCCTACAAGATCGAGAGCTTCAAACCTGGTTCGGAAGTCGTCTGGCGACGCGTTCCGGACTTCTGGGCCGCCGATCTGGCCATCAATGTCGGGCGCAACAACTACGACACCAGACGCTACACCTACATTCTCGATGACAACGCCGCGTGGCAAGCCTTCACCAAAGGCGGATATGAGGACATCCAGGCTGAAAACAGTGCGCGATTATGGATGACGCGCTACAATTTTCCGGCTCTCAAAGCCGGCGATGTCATCAAGCGGGAGTTCAAGGCGACATCACTCGCCTCGATGCAAGGTTTCATGCTGAACACGCGACGGACAAAGTTCCAGGATCGGCGCGTGCGCGAGGCGCTCGGTTACGCCTTCGACTTCGAAACCTTGAACCGCACCCAATCCTTCGGCCTCAACACCCGCTCCAACAGCTATTTCATGGGCAGCGAACTTGCTTCGAGCGGACTGCCGCGGGGCAAAGAATTGGAGATCCTCAATCAATACAAGGGCAAGCTCCCGCCAGAACTGTTTACCCAGGAGTTCAAGCTTCCGGTCTTCGATAGCCCGAAGGCCGAGCGGTCGTACCTGCGCGAAGCGATCGATCTGTTTGCGGCGGCGGGTTGGAAAATCCAGAATGGCCGTATGACCAATGAGAAAAGCGGGGAGCCTTTTACCGTCGAGATTCTGGGCTTCGACCAGGGCGCCGAACAAACGGTCAATCCATTTGTAAATATGCTGGGAAAGATCGGCATCTCGGCTTCGTTCAGGATAGTCGATACCAGCCAGTACATCGCTCGCGTCAACAATTTCGACTACGACGTCATAACCTCTCGGCTGCCGCAGTCGGACTCGCCGGGCAATGAACAACGCGAGTACTGGAGTTCGAAGGCAGCCGATACACCGGGCTCACGAAATTACGCGGGGATCAAGGACCCAGTGGTCGACGCACTGGTTGAACGCGTTATCTTCGCGACGGATCGCGACGACCTGCTCGCCGCCACTCATGCGCTCGACCGGGTTCTGTTGTGGAATTTCTATTGCGTCCCGCAATTCACCCGATCAGTAACCTGGCTGGCCTACTGGAACAAATTCGGCATCCCGGAAAAACAGCCGACTTACTTGGGTCCCGACATCGATTCCTGGTGGATCGACCCGGACAAGGAGAAGGCGCTGGCGGCCAAATACAAGGGCGGCAATTGATGGCGGCCCTGCCCCGCCGCGACTTTCTCGCCCTGGGCAGTGCCGCGGCAGCCGCTGCCCTGTTGCCCGGCCGGGCCTTCGCCGACATTACGACTGGCATCAAGCTGCATGGCCTGTCGGCCTTCGGCGACCTCAAATACAAGCCCGATTTCGCGCATTTCGACTACGTCAATCCGGACGCGCCCAAGGGCGGCCAGATGAATTTCGCGCCGCCGAACGCAACCCTCAATCAGAGCTTCCTGACCTTCAACACGTTGAATTTCCTGGTGTTGAAGGGGGAGGCGCCGCCGCGCGCCGAACTCTGTTTCGATTCGCTGATGACAAGCGCGCTCGATGAGCCGGATGCAGTCTATGGCCTGCTTGCCGAAACCGTTACCCTGTCGCCAGACCGCAACGGTTTCCGCTTCGTGCTGCGACCGCAAGCGCGTTTCCACGACGGCTCGCCGCTGACCGCGCAAGACGTTGTCTTTGCGCTGAAGCTCTATAAGGACAAGGGCCATCCGAACCTTTCCCAGGCGTTGCGGTACATGACCGACGTGGTTGCGGTCGATCCCACCACCGTCGATCTCACCCTCAACGGCAAGCAGTCGGCGCAAAACGTCCTTGCGATCGTGGGGATGCCGATCGTCTCCAAGGCATTTTATACGGCCAATGATTTCGATGCTTCGACCATGACGCCGCCGCTTGGCTCGGGTCCCTACAAGATTGGACGCGTGGCGGCCGGACAGACGGTCGAATATGACCGCGTCGCCGACTATTGGGGCCGCGATCTCCCGGTGAACCGCGGCCTCTACAATTTCGACCGCATCCGCATCGACTTCTATCTTGACCGGCAGGCGGCATTCGAGGCCTTCAAGAAAGGCGACACGCATTTTCGCGAGGAATTCACCTCACGGGTATGGGCGACCGGATACGACTTTCCGGCGCTGAAGGACGGCAAGGTCCTCAAACGGGAATTTCCCGGCGAGAAGACGCCAGACATGCAGAGCGTCGCGCTGAACCAGCGTCGTCCGCAATTCCGCGATGAGCGGGTGCGGCGGGCGATCGCCAGATGCTTCGATTTCGGATGGGTGAAGCGGGCCTTGTTTTACGGCTCC
>NZ_RZRA01000584.1:0-3621 GCF_003998945.1 Mesorhizobium sp. M7A.F.Ca.CA.003.01.2.1
GGTCTGCGCGCCGCCCGGGCCAGACGGCATGCGCGTCTGCGCCACCGCGCTGCGCCCAAATGGGGCGCCTGCAGGGGGAGGCAACGGCGCCAGCCGGATCAGCACCATTTCGGCGGCACTGACCGGCCGGTTGGAGGACTGCACCTCTGGAATGCCCTTGAGCAGCATCTGCCACGTCCGCGACAGCACCCTGACCGACAGCGTCCTGGCGAAATCGGCGCCGCGCCGGCGCAGAATGGCGCGCTGCGCCCAAATGGGGCGCCTGCAGGGGGAGGCAACGGCGCCAGCGCGGTGGCGCAGACGCGCATGCCGTCTGGCCCGGGCGGCGCGCAGACCATGCGGCTGGTCGAAGCCTCGCCTGCGCCCGTTCCCTACGTCGCTCCGCCGGAGCCGGTCACGGAGGCGCAATCGGCGCCGCTGAAATCGCTGGCCGACATCATTGCCCTGGCAGACGCGCAGCGCGACATCGCCTTCAAGGTGCTGGTCAAAAGCTGCATCCGGTTTGTACGCATCGAGCCCGGCCGCATCGACGTTGGCCTGACCAGCGATGCGCCCAAGATGCTGCTCAACGACCTGACGACGAAATTGCGCGCCTGGACCGGTCGCAGCTGGCTTGTCTCGCTGTCGAAGGAAGAGGGCGGCCAGACGCTCGCCGAAATGGAATCGGCCAAACGCGAGACGGCTTTTCTCGATGCCAAGAGCGACCCGACAGTGGCCGCCATCCTGGCGCGCTTTCCCGGTGCCAAGATCATCGACGTGCGCATTCCGGACGCGCCGGAAGCCGAAACGGCAGAGGCCGAAGTGCCGGTCGAGCCGCCGGCTGACGACGATGAACCCTGATCCAGCCACGAATCCGCAAAGGACCCGACCATGAAAGATCTTCTCGGCCTGATGGGCAAGGCGAAGGAAATGCAGGCCAAGTTCCAGGCCATGCAGGACGAGATCGCCACGCTGGAAGCGTCCGGCCAGGCCGGCGGCGGCCTGGTCAATGTGACGCTGACCGGAAAATTCGAGATGAAGTCGTTGAAGATCGATCCGTCTCTGTTCAAGGAAGACGATGTCGAGATCCTGGAAGACCTGGTGCTGGCCGCTCACAACGACGCCAAGACCAAGGTCGAGCAGATCATGCAGGAAAAGACCAAGGCGCTGACCGCGGGCCTGCCGATCCCGCCGGGAATGAAACTGCCCTTCTAGCCTTCGGTGCGGCCATGGCCGAAGAGCCGTCCGAAAGACTGATCGAGCAGCGTATCCGCAACAGGATCTACGAGATCCTGGAAATCCTGGCCGATTGTGACGACGGCGTCGATCTCGTCGGCATCAAGGGTTATTTCTATCTGTTCGAGGATTTCCTCCATCGCCCATCGATCGAAGCCGGCACATCCGCGCTTTCGAAGGACGAGCGCGCGATCGTGCTGGAGATCGCCGAATTCCTCGAGGCGGCAAGCGAGACAAATCCGGACTTCACCAAGGCTGAGTTCATAGACAGCGACTGGCCGGGAAAGATCGCGCCGACGGCCAGGGAGGC
Organism: Mesorhizobium sp. M7A.F.Ca.CA.003.01.2.1; assembly: GCF_003998945.1. Classification (NCBI taxonomy): domain Bacteria; kingdom Pseudomonadati; phylum Pseudomonadota; class Alphaproteobacteria; order Hyphomicrobiales; family Phyllobacteriaceae; genus Mesorhizobium; species Mesorhizobium sp. M7A.F.Ca.CA.003.01.2.1. Next base: position 1,526 of record NZ_RZRA01000584.1, read on the forward strand.
GCGGACGCTGTTCCTCCGGCGCGGCCTGTTTTCGGAGAAGGTCGAGGAGCTTGAGCCTGGCCAGCCGGCCGCGATAGCGGCCGGGCGGTAGATCGCTTCAGGAAAAATCGCGTGGTGCTTTCCCTTGGGGCAATTGCGGCGAAACAAAGAGAGAGCGGTCATCGCTTTTGTGAAATGACGGCTCGATCTATCTGGAAAGCCACGAAATTGTGCCAATTTGGCAACAGTACGTTGTTAATAACGTTTTGGCCATCATTTTGCCCGAAAGTGTCTCATTCTTGCCGCAGCCTGGGGGCGGGCACGAAGTGAGAGGGTTACCTGTTGATTTCCACGCGATGGAAGACGCCGCTGTTGCTCGGCGCCGTCATTTCACCCCTGTTTTTGGCTGCCTGCAGCCAGACCACTTCACACGGCATGTCCGTCGCCAGCCTGACCGACGCCATCACGCCAGGTTTCCTGAGTTCAGGGGCCTACAGCCACACGCCGAAGGACAAGGAATGCCTGGAACGGGCGATGTTCTTCGAGTCCAACCGCTCGAGCCGCGACGGCATGATCGCGGTCGGCACGGTGGTGATGAACCGGCTGCGCTCCGGCAATCATGGCAGCACCATCTGCCAAGTGGTGGGCGAGCCCGGGCAGTTCGCGCCTGGTGTCATGACAAGGCCGATGAATTCACGCGCAATGCCCGATGTCGAGGAAGCCGCCGACGCGGTGCTGAAGGGCGAGCGCAAGTCCAAGCTCAAGAACACCATGTTCTTCCACACAGCCGGCCTCCGCTTCCCCTACAAGAACATGCACTACACCATGGTTGCCGGCGGCAATGCCTTCTACGAGAAGCGCGGCCGCAACTGGCAGCCGCTGCCGGATGAGCCGCAGGTCGCTATTGCCTCGGCGGCGCCCGACAAGTCAGCCGCGCCGGTGACGATGGTCGCGTCCGCCGAGCCGGTGCGTCCAGCCAGGACGGCAACCGTTCGATCCGCTCCCGCCCAGCAGACCTATGTGACCGCCGCCGCCGCGCCGGCCGCGAAATCCGCGCGTGTCTCGCAAGAGCCGACGGTGGTGGCGATGCAGGAGCCGATGGAAGAGCCGGATGCCGCGCGTTTTGGCGGAAGCTTGAACACAAGGGTCATCTCGTCGGTTCAAGACGCGCCGCAAGAGGCGTCGATGGGGTTCCAGTCGACGCCTGAGAACACAGACGCCATTGGCGCGATGATTGTCAGCCAGGGCCGGCCGCTCGAGACCAACTGATCTGCGCCCCGCGGTCCGCCAAGGCCCAATATGGCGGTCATGCGGATGCAGATGTTCCAAAGCGCTCTGAAAAATCCTGGAGCGGTTCACCGTTTCGCGGAAACGGTGAACCGCTCCAGCTTTTCGTTTTGACGCAATTCCGGACGGAAAACCGCTTCGCACTTTTCCTGGAATTGCTCTAGATCAGAGCGATGTCGAAGCGAATCGCCGGTCCCGAGATCGAACGTCTGATCCAGCTCCTGGCCAAGGTGCCGGGGCTGGGACCCCGTTCGGCCAGGCGTGCCGCCCTTCATCTGATCAAGAAGAAAGAGCAGCTTTTGTCGCCCCTTGCCGCCGCCATGGCCGAGGCGGCCGACAAGGTGCGCATCTGCTCGACCTGCGGCAATGTCGATACATCGGACCCTTGCATGATCTGCACCGATCCGCGCCGTGATGCCGGCACCATCATCGTCGTCGAGGACGTCTCCGACCTGTGGGCGCTGGAGCGCGCGGCGGCGATGAATGTGCGCTACCACGTGCTCGGCGGCACGCTGTCGCCGCTCGACGGCATCGGCCCCGAGCAGCTCAACATGCGCTCGCTGGTTGATCGCGTCGCCGGCGGCGAGGTCAAGGAGATCATCCTCGCCGTCAATGCGACGGTCGAGGGCCAGACGACCGCGCATTACCTCACCGACCAGTTGTCCGGCTTCGACATCAAGGTGACGCGCCTTGCGCATGGCGTGCCGGTCGGCGGCGAACTCGACTATCTCGACGAGGGCACGCTGGCCGCGGCGCTGCGTTCGCGGACGGCGTTTTGACAAAGTTGCGGCAGAGGATGCGGAGCATGATTTTTGCGTGTCCACCAAGGC
>NZ_RZRA01000585.1:0-3618 GCF_003998945.1 Mesorhizobium sp. M7A.F.Ca.CA.003.01.2.1
GGCTACGACTGATCCGCACCCAGAATGTCGGCCCTGCCTCCTTTCGCGACCTGATCAACCGCTTCGGCTCAGCCGAAGCGGCGCTTGAAATACTGCCGGAACTGATGATTTCGGGCGGCGCCATCCGGATCGCCCGCATCCCGTCCGTTGCCGAGGCCGAGGCCGAACTGGAAACAGCTGGAAAGGCCGGCGCCCGCTTTGTCGGCATCGGTGAAGCAGACTACCCACCCCTCTTGCGCAACATGGATCATCCGCCGCCCCTGCTGGCGGTAAAGGGCAACGCAGCTGTTTTCCGGCTGCCGGGTGTCGCCATAGTCGGGGCACGCAACGCGTCGCTGGCCGGCATCAAGATGGCGCGCATGCTGGCAGCCGACCTCGGCCGCGACGGCTACGCAATCGTCTCCGGCCTGGCGCGCGGCATCGACACAGCGGCGCATCAGGGCAGTCTTGCGACCGGCACGATCAGCGTGCTGGCCGGCGGCCTCGACCAGCCTTATCCGCCTGAAAATGCAGGCCTGTGCGAAGAGATTGCCGAGCGTGGCGCCATCATTTCGGAGATGCCGTTCGGCTGGCAGCCGCGCGCTCAGGATTTTCCGCGCCGCAACCGCCTTGTCGCGGGTGCGGTCCTTGGGCTGGTGGTGGTCGAGGCAGCGCAACGCTCTGGGTCCCTGATCAGCGCCAGGCTTGCCGGCGAAATGGGCCGACTGGTCTTCGCTGTACCGGGCTCACCGCTCGATCCACGCGCCGCCGGCGCCAATGGCCTGCTCAAGGATGGCGCCACCCTGGTCACCGAGGCATCGGATATTTCCAGGGCAATCGCGCCGCTGACCGGCATGCGGGCGCCCGACGTGCCGCCGTTCGAAGAGCCGCCCGACTTCTTGGCCGCACCACCGCCCGGCGAAAGCGATCGCGCCCGAGTCATCGAGGCGCTCGGCCCGACGCCCGTCTCGGTCGACGAGATCATCCGCCACACTGGCCTGCACCCGGCCCAAGTGTTCATGGTGCTGCTGGAACTCGACCTCGCCGGCCGGCTAGAACGCCATGCGGGAGGACATGTTTCGCTGGTGTTTGGGGATTCTTCTGTCTGACCGACACCTCCGGTGTGACGCTGTTCGCTTCCCAGCAAGAAGATTCGCCCACGTCATCCGGGGACAGAAAAAACGCACCAACCAGATTTACAACTGACATGTTAGTGAGATATCACTGCCTTCGAACTTCTTTTCGGAGACTCCCGGTGACATCACGTTTTGGCCTTTCGGCCGCCCTCGCCACGCCTTTCGATGCCTCCGGGCAGATCGCCACCGCCCTCATGGTCGCCCAGGCCAAGCGTTGCCTGGCGGAGGGGTGCACCAGTGTTACGCTTTTTGGCACCACCGGCGAAGGCGCATCGGTTGGCACCGGGGAGCGGCGGTCGGTGACCGAAGCCATGCTGGCTGCCGGCATCCTGCCGCATCAGCTTGTTGCCGGCGTGCTGGTCGATGCGGCCGAAGACGCCGCTGAGCAGGCCCGGCATGCCTTGCAGCGCGGCGCCCGCAACATTCTGCTGGCGCCGCCGAGCTACTTCAAGAATGTCGGCGACGATGGTCTTTTCGGCTGGTTTTCCACTGTCTTTGCCGTGCTCGGTCCCCTCGCCCGTGGCGTTCTGCTCTACAACATTCCGTCGGTCACCATGGTGCAGCTCTCGCTTGACCTGATCGGCCGATTGCGTACGGCTTTTCCGGATGTCATTGCGGGGGTCAAGGATTCCGGCGGGGATTGGGACTACAGCGAGGCGCTGCTCGGCGCCCATGGCGATCTGGTGATCTTGATCGGTGACGAGCGGCATCTGGCACGAGCCGTGCGAATTGGTGCTCAAGGCGCAATCTCCGGCATGGCCAATTTCGTTACCAGCGAAATCCGGGCCATGGCCGGGGACGGGCGCGACGACACACGCGTCGAGCGTTTCGTGCTCGAATTGCTCAAACACCCGGTAACGCCGGCGGTGAAGGTCATGGTGGCGCGCAAAACCGGCGACGACCGCTGGCTGGCGGTCCGTCCGCCGCTGGAGCCGATCGGTTCGCAGGGGCGACAACAGCTGGCTGACGCCTATGATGGGCTGTTTGCCAGGGAATCAGCCTGACCGGCAAAGGGATACGCGCTGAAATGGAAGACGGCAGCGAGCCGACCACGCTTAGGGAAAAAGCCTATGCCAGCTTCACGCGGCATTTGCTGGCCCGCGATCTGCTGCCGGGCCAGTTCGTATCGCAGCGCGAACTGGTCGCCTTCACCGGTCTGCCGCTCGGCGCCATTCGCGAAATCGTGCCGCGTCTCGAGGCCGAAGGGCTTCTGACGACGATCCCGCAGCGCGGCATGCAGATCGCCCATATCGACATCAGCCTGATCCGCGAGGCTTTTCAGTTCCGCCTGTTCATGGAACGCGAAGCGGTGGCGCTGTTCACCGTCAGCGCTTCCGATGACGAACTTGCCCGCCTGCGGCGTGAACACGAGGAGATGCTGGCTCAAGCCCTTTCGCAGGCGCCGACGCCGGAAATGGAAGCCAGGGCGCAGAGCATCGACTGGGCGATGCACGACACTTTCATCGATGCGCTGGGCAACGAGATCATCGCCAAGGCCTATCTGGTCAACTCGGTGAAGATCCGGCTGATCCATCAGGAGCGCTTCCGCATCGACGGGCGCGTCGTGCCGGTCATGCGTGAGCACCTTGCGGTCATCGAAGCCATGGAAAGCCGCGACCCGCAGAAGGCGGTCGAGGCGATCAGCCTGCACATCGACAAGGCGCGCCGGCTGGCGCTGCAAATCTGAGGAAGCATGAGCCGCGTCGCGGTCGCGACGCATTCGACAACGACAGCAACCGGGAGGAAGAAATGTCGTCCAATCTGTTCAACCCAACCAGGAGGCAACTCCTCCAGGGAACCGCGGCACTTGCCGCCGCCGGCCTTGTGGGTGTTCGCCCAGGCTTTGCCGCGGCCGTCGACTGGAAGCGCTTTGCCGGCACGACGCTCGACGTCAATCTGGTGAAAAGCCCGCGCAGCGACACCCTGATAAAATATCTCGCCGAGTTCGAGGAGTTGACCGGGATCAAGGTCAATGCCGAGGCAACGCCTGAGCAGCAGCAGCGCCAGAAGACGGTGATCGAATTGAGCTCCGGCAAGCCGAGCTTCGACGTCGTGCATCTGAGCTACCATGTGCAGAAGCGGCAGTTCGAAAAAGGCGGCTGGCTTGCCGACATATCAGGCTATCTCGCCGACCCCACCCTTACCGATCCGGGTCTGGTCGAAAACGATTTCGCCGACGCCGGCATGCTGTTCGCCAAGGACGGTCAGGGCGTGCTGCGCTCGCTGCCCTTCTCGGTCGACTACTGGATCGTTTACTGGAACAAGGAGTTGTTCGAGGCCAAGGGCCTCAAATATCCCGAAACCTTCGAGCAGCTGGTGGCCGCGGCCGAGGCGCTGACCGACCCGTCGACCAATACTTATGGTTTCGTCGCCCGCGGCATCAAGAACGCCAACACGCCGGTGTGGACATCGCTCATGCTCGGCTACGACATGACGCCACTCGACGCTCAGGGCAAGCTGCGCACGACGTCGCCCGAGGCGATCGAGGCCGCCGGGCTCTACC
>NZ_RZRA01000586.1:0-3608 GCF_003998945.1 Mesorhizobium sp. M7A.F.Ca.CA.003.01.2.1
GCGCAGGCCCTGAGGTCGTGGCCGAGCGTGGCGATCATCGCCAGCAGATCGTCGCCAGGACCGCCTCTTTCTGCCGCGGTGGCTTTGCGTGCTTGCGGCGAATGCCGGCAAGAACCTTATAGATATGCCGCTCCGCGCGGTCCAACGGCCGGCCGCGCTGGGTAAAGTTCCAGGCGAGGCCGGAAAGCCGCCGCTCGATGGTCGCAAACTAAAGGGCAGGGGCGCCACGCTTCGGATCGCCGGCGGCGGTGCCCGAGGCACAGGCGCTGATATTGAGCCTGATCACCTTCGAGCCCGGAGGCAGGGGATCGAAGCCAGCGCGCCGGCACCAGGAGGAAAAATGCCGCCAATCCTTGGGGTAGGCGTCGCGCGTGTTCTCCGAGGTGGCGTTGTAGCCCCTCGCGGTCTCGACCAGTTCCTGGACATGCGCCGGGACTCTTTGAGCCGGGTCTCCATCTCCTTGTAGAGCTTGTCAAGCTCGCCATCGACTGGCTTCAGGTCGTCGATTGAACATTGCGTCATCATAGGCTTTGTGCCTTGTTGTAGCAGGCATCGTCCGTTCGCGCGGCGGACACAGACATCACCGTCGCTGAGCCGAGAACGACGGTAAAAGAAAATGCACTCACTGACTTCATAACCAATCTCTTTTGCGGGTGATTTAGAAACGGACGCCGAGCTTGGCGCTGAACCCGTGTGTCTGGGCATCCGAGGCGATCTGTCCCTGATAGGCGATGCCGAACGTCGCGTTCTCGGTGATGTTTACGTCAAGCCCAGCTTCGAGCAGAGCTGCGTTCTTTGCGATCGGCACGCCCTTGATGGCGAAGGAGGAACCGCCAGCAAAGGCAAGAGCGGTATCCGGCCTGACGTCGCCGAAGGCGTGGCGCCAGCCAAGACCGCCGCGCGCGGTAGCAGTCACGGTGCCGAGGGTCAGTACCGTCGACGCACGCAGACCTAGCGTGGTAAACGCCGTGTCGCTCGAGCGATCCCCGCTCGACAAGGCGGCTGCGCCGCCATTCTCGGTGAAGCCATCGGCGTCAAAATTCACATAAGCGAGATTAGCGTAGGGCTCGAAGGAAGCCGAAGCCGTATTGATACGGTAGCCGAGCTCGCCAAAGGCCTGGAACGTGCCGGCGTCGTAATCGGCCGAAAGGCTGTCGGCGAAGCCTGGAAAGACCACGGACCTGCCGGTCTCGATGCTGTGCCAGGTATAGGCAAGGCCGGAACGAAAACCGAGATTGCCGTTCTGCGTGCCGGCAAAAAGACCGAGATGGTAATTCTCGCTCGAGCCCGACGACGCGCGATCGTCCGCCTCCAAGGAGGTATGGCTGTAGCCGCTGATGAGGCCGAGCCGCCAGCTTTCGCCGACAGCCGCGTCACCGCCAGCCAGAAAGCCGCCTGTCGAGTGATCGAGACCGGCGGCATTGCCGTCGCTGTCGAGATGACCCCAGGCGCCGAAGCCACGGCCCCATACGGCGAAATTCTCACTCGTTGCCGGGGCCAGTTCCAGACCACCCAGCCCATAAGTCATCACCGGAACGCTGGAGGCACCGACGCCGTCGAACGCCGCACGGATCCGTTCGCTCGCGGCATCGCGTACAGAATGACTGTCCTCGATGAGGCCGCTATGAATGGAAGCATGAACCTCGCCTGATAGCATATCGAAAGCGTTGCGGGCTTCCGGCGCCGTCAGGAACAGGATGTTGTCCTGGATCGGATTACCGCTTCCAAGCGCCTGAGCCGCTGCGGCGACCGAGCGTTGATTGAAGGTGCTGGCTACATCGGCAAACGCCGTCGATGTGCGGCTGATATCGAGATAGACATTGTTGGCATCGTAGACGAGCTGGAAATCGACGAAGGGCGTCGCGTCTGTCGCCAGAGCCCCCGTCAGCCCGCCATAGGTGCCGCTTACGCCGCCTGCTGCGGAGAGCAGAGTATATCGGGCATCGACCGATAGCGTTCCCTGCCGCAGCAGCTCGATCTGCGCGCCGCTGTCGATCGCCGCTGCTCCGCCAACATCGATGAGATCGGACGACCTTGCGAGGTCGACCTGATAGATCGATCCGGACTGCTGCGCGAAATCGCCCGTGACAGTCAGTGTGGTGACGATCCTGCTCGGATCGGTCGCACTGCCAGGAGCGACCGTGCCGCCCTCGGAAATGGTGACCGCACCGTAGGTGCCGCCGCCTGCGACGACACCGCCGCTGTTTGCGATAGCCGTGCCCCCGATCTGCCCGTCATTCCCGAGAAAGCCGGACGTGGTCGCATCATGGGAAAGCACACCTGTATCGGCAAGCAGCAATCCCGCGCCGGAACCGACCGTCGTCATGCCGGAAAAATTGTTCTTTCCGCTCAGCGTTTGCACGCCACCGGCAACGAATAGTTTGCCGCCCATATTATTGTTATCAACGTCGAGGTCGTTGATGCTGCCGGCGAACGTGTCGTTCGAATCCGTTAGCACCAGGGTACGCTTGCCCAGTTCGACCGTTCCGCTGCCACTCAGGCTACGAATACGGGCATCGTTGTAGGCGTCGGAGATTCCCCAATAGTCGCTGCCATTTCCATGTTCGGAGATATCGAACGTGCCGTCTGCAACGACTTTCGCTGACCGTTGGATGTTGCCGAGCCCCGCAAGCGAGAGATAGGCATCCTGAGCAATATTCGTCTCGCCGGTGTAGGTGTTGACATTCGTCATCCGGACCACCGTCTTTGTATCAAGCGTCAGCGATCCGGAGCCGGAGACGACACCCGCTATGCCGAACCCGCCCTCATTCCCCATGCTCGTCGTGATCCTGCTCAGACCGGTCCCTTCGGGTGCGGATGAATCGGTAGAGAAGTTGCTGGCAGTGACGAAATGTGACGTATAAGCGGTATACTTCTTCTCCAGATCGAAAATGACCGATCTGTTTTTGAAGAAGTCAAGACCGGCAACAAAACTGGTCTGGTCATTGGGTTGTTCCGTCGTGCCGCTGGTGTAGGTGAAGTCGATATTGTCCAGCCTTACCGGATCGCCATCCGTTCCTGCGATTGTAACGCTCGGGATGTTGCCCGATGCGCTTACGATCTCGCGTTGCTCATTTCTCCGAACATTTTTAAGTTTGACGCCCGCATCCTGAAATTGCTTCAGCATCGCATCACTGATCTCCAGACTGCCACCGCCCGGTGTGCCGGTGTCGAGCAATACCGCGGTCTTGTTGGGGTCGGTGATTGGTGGGGCTCCATCCTTAACCGTGTACTGCAGATTGTAGCTGCCTTCGTATTCGGTCGAGGCATTGGCGCCAGAGCCAGGAAAATTCTGATAAGAATCCTGATCTTTTTCCTCGGGTTCTCCCCATGGCATGGCATTAGTATATTGGGCCCGGAGGCTTGGATTGAGGTTGACAATCGTGCAGGGGGAACAGCCAGGCGTTTGGTCGCTCTCGGAATCCGGATTCACATTGGCGGAGACCACGTAGCCAGACCTGGTGACACTGCCCATCATGCCCCAGACACTTGTCTTGCCAAGAAAATCGCCGGCCCCGAATGTACCTGCGAAATCGCCGCCTTCGTCTGCCATCTTGCCAGCGGTCATTTTCGCCCGCTGCTCCTTATCGGCGTGATAAGGTTCTTGG
>NZ_RZRA01000587.1:0-3599 GCF_003998945.1 Mesorhizobium sp. M7A.F.Ca.CA.003.01.2.1
ATCGAGACCAGGTCGCGATCGTCGGCGCTGCCGGGCAGCGCCGAACCATGCATCACCTTCAGCCGTTCGGCGGCATCAAGCGAGGTCGACAGCCCCTTGGCCATGTCCAGCGTGACATGGTTGCCGCCGATGGCGATGGCGTCGCCATGGACGAACTTGCCTTCCGAAAACACCGAGATCGTCGTCGTGCCGCCGCCCATGTCGATGCAGGCCGCACCCATTTCCAGCTCGTCGTCGACCAGCGCCGCCAGCCCGCTGGCATAGGGCGTCGCCACCATGCGCTCGACCGACAGATGCGAACGGTTGATGGACAGCTCCAGATTGCGCATCGGCGCGGCGTCGCCGGTCAGCACATGCATGTCGACGCCGAGTGCGTCGCCGACCATGCCGCGCGGATCGCGCACGCCGCGTTCGGCATCCAGCGAGAAGCCGACGGGAAGCGAATGGATCACTTCGCGCTCGGCCTTCAGCGCCTGCTTGGCGCCTGCACCGAGAACGCGCTTGATGTCGGCCTCGTCGGCCTCGTGGCCGCCAAGATTGATGGTGGCGGAGAAGGCTTCGCTCTTCAGCCGGCCGGCCGTCATGTTGACGATCAGCGAATCAACCGTCAGCCCGGCCATGCGCTCGGCTGCGTCGACGGAAAGGCGGATGGCATGCTCCGCCCTGTCGAGATCGACCACGACACCCGACTTCACGCCTTGCGACTTCTGATGGCCGATGCCGATCACCTGGATCCGGTGCGAACGGCCGCGCAGCAGCTTGCCGTCATCGCACGGCTTGAGCTTGGCCACCATGCAGCAGACCTTGCTCGAACCGACATCCAGCACCGTCAGGGTGCCAGACCGGCGCGACGCGGCATCGCCAGGACTGCCAAGCCAGCTCATATCTTCGTCTCCGGCTTGCGCTTCAGGCTCTTGGGTTTCTCGTTGAGGGCGGCTTCGCGCTGCGTCGCCGCTTCCGCCGTCAACTGGACGACCAGCCGGTCCGTCAGGCGCATGTCGACGGCGGCGATGTCGCGCGACAGCAAACCGTTGTCATGATCCATCTTCACGAGTTCGGCGAGCGCCTGATCCTCGTCGTCCTCGGGAAGCTTGATGGTGATGCCATTGTCCAGCTTCAGGTCCCAGCGCCGTTCGCCGACACGGATATAACCTTTGATCCGGTTCGCGAGCTCGGGATATTTTTCGACCTTGGCCAGGAAATCGGGCGCGCTCGCCGGCGCGCCGGTGCCGATCAGCAGAGGCAGAAGCACCTGCTTGCCGCCCGAGAACGGCGCGATCATGGCGCCATTCTTCTCGATGACCGAAAGCTCGTCACCCTGCTGCCAGAGCGCGAAAGCCTCACGCTCCTCGACACGCACTTCCAGCGTATGCGGATAGACCTTGCGCACCGCCGCGACCTCGATCCACGGCAAGGTCGCAATTCGTTCCCGCGCGGCCTCGGCATTAAAGCCGATCAGCGACGTCCAGCCGTCGAGTTCAAGCCTGTCGAGTATATCGATTTCCGAGGTCTGGCGATTGCCCACCACCTTGACCTGATCGACGGCAAATCCGGTACGGGCGGTGATGCTCTGCACGATACCGTCGACATGACCGCCGAGATAGGCGCCATAGGCACTGCTCGAGAAAATCAGCACGGCCGACATCATGGCCGCGGAAAAGCGTGGCGCCTGGAATTCTCCGACACCGAGGCGCGCCATAATGCGCACCGGGCGGCGCAGCATCCGCGGCAGCACGAAATGGTCCAACGACAACGACAGGCCGAACAGCGCCGGACCGGCCGCGCCCCTCTCCCTACCCTGTCCCCATTTCAACGCAGACACGAAGCGTCCTCCACCATCCAACTCAACAAATCGCCAAACGAGTGCCCGGCATGGGCGGCGATTTCAGGCACCAAGGACGTCGGCGTCATACCCGGCTGGGTGTTGACCTCGAGCCAGACAATCTCGCCGTTTTCGGAATGCCGATCGTCATAACGGAAGTCCGACCGGGAAACGCCCCGACAGCCGATCGCTTGGTGAGCCTTGAGCGCCAGTGTTTGTATTTTTTGGTAAATATTCGGTGAAACTTTTGCGGGGCATTCGTGCTTTGATCCCCCGGCGACATATTTTGAATCATAGTCGTAGAAGGAATGGCCGGTCGGGATGATCTCGCAGACCCCCAGCGCCACATCGCCCATCACCGCGCAGGTCAGCTCCCTGCCGTGGATGTAGCGCTCGACCATGACGGTATCGCCATATTTCCACTCCGACGAGCCAAGAACCTGCGGCGGATGCGACTGGCCTTCATGCACGATGACGACACCAAAGCTCGAACCCTCATTGACCGGCTTGACCACATAGGGCGGCTTCATCGGATGCTTGTTCTGGATGGCGAAGCGGCTGGCGACCTTCGATTCGGCGACCACGATGCCGACCGACTTGGCAACCCGTTTGGCCTGCTCCTTGTTCATGGCCAGAGCCGAGGCGAGCACGCCGGAATGGGTGTAGGGAATGCCGAGATATTCGAGGATGCCCTGGATGGTGCCATCCTCACCAAAAGGGCCGTGCAGCGCATTGAAGGCGACATCGGGCTTGAGCTCGGCAAGCACGGAGCCGACATCGCGCCCGACATCGACGCGGGTGACCTGGTAACCTTCCTTCTCAAGCTCATCGGCGCAAGCCTTTCCGGAGGACAGGGACACGGGCCGCTCGGACGAAAAACCACCCAGCAGGACGGCCACATGCTTGTTTTTCATTCCCCGGCATCCCCTCTCTCACGGCGGACCAAAACCAGATTTTCCGCAACATTGAGTCAGAGTCTCCCGGCAGGTTGCCCCCCCAGACGGAAAACGCTGAAAACGCGTCGAACGACTCAAATCAGGAAACGCTTTCGAGCAGAGAATCAGAGAGTTGATTCACTGGCAAGTGCTTACGATTCCGAGAGATTCACTTTCTAAGAAAATGGATGCGAAAAGCGTGTCGTTGAGTCTTTGCGGCAACGGTCGCGGACCGTTTTTCGCCTCGTTGAAGTTCATGCATCACATGAACTTCAACGAGGCGCTAGGTGTGTCGAGATTCAGGTCAGGCCGAGTCGAAAACGATGGCTTTCGAGAACCGGAGCGGAGCATCACCTGAATATCAGCGCACCTTAAAGGAGCTGCCCGAGAAACTCCTGAACGGCATGCCCTGGCCGGAAATTGCCGATGCGCTTGATTTCCCATTGCAGCCGGATACCGGAATTCTCCAGCACCCGCGTGCGCACCGTCTCGCCGAGATATTCAAGGTCGTAGCCGGTCGCGGTTCCGGTGTTGATCATGAAGTTGCAATGCATCGGCGACATCTGCGCGCCGCCGATCATCAGGCCGCGGCAGCCCGCTTTGTCGATCTCCTTCCAGGCCGATGTGCCGTCGGGATTCTTGAAGGTCGAGCCGCCGGTCTTTTCGCGGATCGGCTGCACGGTCTCACGATGGTTCTGCACGGCCTCCATCGCAGCCTTGATGGTCGCCCTGTCCTCGGCAAAGCCTTCGAACACAGCGGAGGTGAAGATCAGCCCGGAGGGAGCCGCCGAATGGCGATAGGCGTATCCCATATCGGCATTGCTCAGCGTCTGCACATTGCC
>NZ_RZRA01000588.1:0-3598 GCF_003998945.1 Mesorhizobium sp. M7A.F.Ca.CA.003.01.2.1
CCGGCGGATGGGGCGGCCGGGTGCCGCCGCCGCCGCCCTCGCCCGCCGCATCGCGGCAGAGGCCGGGCTGGCCCAGGACAAGATCGAGGCGTTTATCGAAGCCGAGCGATAGGCCTTCCGGACCTATATGGAAAACCGGCCGATTCGAAGCTCAGCGAAGCAACAACAAAACGAACCCAAGGATCACCGCTCCCAGCAAACCGGCCATTATCGAAACAAAGCCAATTTTCACCAGCAACTGCTCAGGGTGCGGCACCGCACCATGGGATTGATTGGCCGGCCTGTGCCTGCCCGCCGGCGTACCCAGGGCGGCAGCGTTGCGCGGGACTGGAGCCTGCGGCGGGATAAGCGACAGCAATGACAGCCCCGCAACCCTGGCGGAGGCATTGTCATTGGCGGTTGTCGAAGGCGGCAAGAAGGCTCGCAGCGTTTCGGCTTCGGGTTTTGCCTTTCTCGCCACGACTGTTGCCAACGCCGCCTCTTCGCCCGTCTCAAGCTGGGCAAGATAGGCATCGACGATGCCGGCGGATGCGATCTGCTGCGATTTGACGGCCATCGGCGCCGCCGGCAAAATCAACAGCGCCGGCGCTGTCTGCTGCGCGAGCAGAGACGGCGCCGGCGGTTGGACCAGCGCCTTGACCAGTGCCGTCATCACTGGATCAGCCTGCCCCGAGGGCACGGCTTGCGGCGTCATCACTTCCCTAAGCAGGGCGGGAAGACGAGTGGAGGAAACGTCCATTGCGGCCCACCAACTACATTTTTCCGCTTCACAATAAGCGTTCAGCATTGTCTCAGGCTTGTCTCATGCTTGACCTCGCCGGGAATTTATGGCGATGAAATTCTCATGAACCCTGGCGTCCCCGCATGATGAACCGTTTCGAAGGCCCCGGCGGCAAGGAAGCCCGCATCCGCTACCTGGATGGCGACTTCCAGGTTACCAGCCCCGGCGCGTTCGTGCGCTGCGCGGTGACAGGCGAAAGCATTCCGCTCGACGAGTTGAAGTACTGGAGCGTCGCAAGGCAAGAGCCCTATATCAGCGCCACCGCCTCGCTGCGCCGTGAAATCGAGATGCATCCGGAGCTGCGTAAGCGCAGTTAACCCTTCAGCTTGCGCTGGCGCCAGGCATCGAGCGTCTCGTCGATGATGCGCTCGGGAACGTGATCGAGTTCGAAGACCGTGTCGATCTCCAGCACCTCGAGCCGGTCGAGAAAGTCCTGTGACGCGCCGTGGCGCAGCCGGGCGGCGTCCTTGGCGGTGGTGATGAGCACCAGCCCCTCAGTGCGTGCGGTCGCCGCCAGCTCGGCAAGTTCGTCCTCCGCATAGAAATGATGGTCCGGAAACGGCCGCGTCAATGCCAGTTCGCCGCCGGCCTCGCGCACCGTGTCGAAGAATTTCTCGGGATGGCCGATACCGGCGAAGGCGAGGAACCGCTTGCCGGCAAGCCCTGCCTTGCCGCTTGGCTCTGTATGGGCCTCGAAGATCGCCCGGCCGGCGCGTGCCGCCTGGCGGACCACGCTGTCGGCGGCAGTGCCCTCGCCCATTTTCAACAACCCGCTGGTGAAAACCAGCTGGTCGACGATTTTGGCCCTGAGCGGCCCCCCCGGAATGACGCGGCCGTTGCCGATCCCGTAGCGCGCATCGACCACGACCAGCGCATAGTCGATGTGGATGCGGGCGCTCTGGAAGCCATCGTCCATGATCAGGAAATCGCAGCCATTCCGTTCCAGCAGCAGCCGGGCGCCGGCGGCGCGGTTCGGCGTCACCGCCACCGGCGCGTGTTCGGCGAGCAGCAGCGGTTCGTCGCCGACATGCCGGGCGCTGTCGTGGTCGATATCGACCACGTGCGGCTCGGCGAAGGAGCCGCCATGGCCGCGCGACAGGAAGCCTGGTTTGAGATGCATGCGCTTGGCCTGCTTGGCGAGCGCGATGGCCACCGGTGTCTTGCCGGTGCCGCCAACCGTGAAATTGCCGATGCACAGAACAGGTGCTTCGATCTTCTCACGCTTGGCCCGCCGCATGCCGCGGCCGGCGGCAGCCGCATAGATGGCCGACAGCGGCGACAGTGCCAGGACCCGCCAGTCCGGCTCTTCCCACCAGAATGGTGGTGCTTCCGAGGCCACGCTAGCGCCCGTTCGCGCCCTTCAGGCGCGACTTGACGACCAGCGGCTGGATGTAGGGCTCAAGCGATTTCAGCGTACGCGCCAGCGCACCGCGCATCTCGTCGACGGTCGCAATGCCTGCCGCCATCATCTCGTGGCGCGCCACTTCGTTGGTCAGGAGGAAATTGACGGCGCCGGCCAGCATGTCGCGATCGCGCACCAGCTTGGCGCCGCCGCTGTCGAGGAGACGCTGGTAGGCCTCCCGAAAATTCTGCACATTGCGCCCGGCGAGAACCGCCGTGTCGAGCATGGCCGGCTCCAGCGGGTTCTGGCCACCCTCGGAGGTCAGCGAGCGGCCGACGAAGGCTATTTCCGTCAGCCGGAGATAGAGCCCCATCTCGCCGATCGTGTCGCCAAGCAATATGTCGGTGTCGGCCGTGATCCTGTCGCCCTTGCTGCGCCGCGCGACCTTCAGGCCCATGCCGGAAATCTGCGCCGCAAGCGCCTCGGCGCGATCGGGATGACGCGGAACGACGATGGTCAGAAGACCATGGTGGCGCTTGTGCAGCGTCGCGTGGACTTCAGCCGCGACCACTTCCTCGCCGTCATGGGTCGAGATCGCCGCCCAGGTCGGGCGCGTGCCTATCTGCCGCCGCAGTGTCGCCAGCGCCCGTTCGTCGACCGGAGGCGGCGACGTGTCCACCTTGAGGTTGCCCGACACCGTCACCGGCCGCGCGCCGAGCGCGAGAAACCGCTCGCCATCGACATCCGACTGCGCCACGACGTGAGCCAGGTTCTCGAACAGCGCCTCGGCGATGTTGGCGCGTTTCTTCCACGATTTGAACGAGCGGTCGGACAGCCTGCCATTGACCAGCACCTGCGGCACGCGTCGCGCGCCAAGCTCGAGGATGGTCATCGGCCAGATCTCGGATTCGGCGATGATTGCCAGATCCGGCTGCCAGTGATCGAGGAACCGGCTGACCGCCGGCTTGAGGTCGAGCGGTACATATTGATGGATGATGCGGTCACCGAGCCGCTCGTCGGCGACCTGCGCAGAGGTCACCGTGCCGGTCGTCAGCACGATGTTGACGCCATAGTCGAGAATGCTTTCGACCAGCGGCACGACGGCTATGGTCTCGCCGACGCTCGCGGCATGGATCCAGATCACCGGCCCGTCGGGGCGCGCGCGGCCGGCGACGCCATAGCGCTCGCGGCGGCGGTAGCGGTCTTCCTTGCCGCGCGAGGTGCGCCAGGCAACGTAGGGCCCGACCAGCGGATAGGCTGCCGCACCCGCGAATCGGTAAGCCGACAGCATGGCCCGTGCCCAGCGGCCGCTCATCGCGGAGCATCCACGAGACGGTAAGCCTCGGCGGTCGCGGCATTGAGCGCTGTCGTCACTTCCTGGCGCTTGCGCTCCATTTCGGCGTCATCGGCGCCGGCCGCCACGAAGATCGGCTGGCCAATGACGATCGACGAACGGCCGAACGGCAGGTTAATGG
>NZ_RZRA01000589.1:0-3592 GCF_003998945.1 Mesorhizobium sp. M7A.F.Ca.CA.003.01.2.1
CTTTAGACCCCGTCGTAATGGCCGTAACCGCCAGTTTGCCGGCCAGTGCGCTGTCGCCTTTGGTGTCTTCTACCGTCAGCGCCAGCAATCCGTTGCCGATATCCGTCATCGCCAGCTTGGTCGCATCGAGCATCTTCCTGCCGTTTTCCCCGGCCGTTCCAGGGGCGGACAGCGGCAGCAGCATCGTGACTTTGGTCGAGCCGGTGCCCATCGACTGGGTCGCCTGGACGGGACCGGCGCCGGCGGCGCCGTTCTGCCCGGCAGGCGCGGTAACCGCCGCCGGATCGAGCACTTCGGACACGCCGCCCTTCGACTGGCAGCCCGACACGATCGCGGCGAGCGCCAAGGCGATTGCCCATGTCCGCGGACGGTGGACCTGTCGGCCAGCTTCCATGAATGCTCCACCCCTATGTGCCGCCGGATATTGTTCCCGGTCTGGTCTTCAACGCATGTTACGGCGGACTTGCAGTGCCGTCTGTAGTTCTTTTAGCCGCCGAAAAGCCTGCCTCTGAGCGCCCTGATCTGCCTTGCTTGCCCGGCACTTCGATAGTCGGCGCATTTCATGTATCGCGGCCCGGGCACGAACACGCGGCGCACGCAAACGCCCTTTCCCTGGGCAGGGGCTCCACCCTCCCCGCCTGGCGAAAACGCGGAAAAGCCGAATGTCGCCACCGGCAAGGGGCCGGTCACTTCGATCCCTTCCCTTGCCAGGATTGCCCGCGCACGCTGGCAGTAGCGGACTGAAAGGGCCGAGAACCGGCTTTCATTGTGCCCGGCGCGATACTTCATGACGGTGGTGCAGAGATCACCCGCGGCGAGCCTGTTGGCCTGTGCAAGATATTTGACCCCCAGCGCGATGTTGGCCGCCGGCGCGCTGAGATCGTCGAGGGAACCTCGAAAGCCGAGCATCCTGGCGGTCGCCGGCATCACCTGCATCAGGCCGACTTCGCCATCGGCGCCTTGCACGCCGGGATCGAAGCCGCTTTCGATCTCCATCACCGCATGCGCCAGCATCGGCTCCAGGCCATAGATCGATGCCTGGCAACTGGCAAACGCCTTGAAAGCCTGCCGGGTCCACTCCGTGGCAGTGTCACAGTGTGCCGGCCGCGTCAGGCTGGACGGCTGCTGTTGTTCCACAAAAGGCCGTTCCAGCCAGTTGGCGTGGGCCAGCGTGACAGTGAGGCCAAAGCCGACGAACGCGATCCCGCCTGCGATCGCCTTCGAGAATGATCCGGCGGCTGTCATGATGGCCAACAGGCGTGGGTTCGCCTATCCGGTCAGTGCATGTACTCGACCATGCGATCGTGAAAACACTCGCATTTGTTGAGGGTGTCTTCGTCCTTGTAGTTCGTCTTCAGGTAGCCGTAAGCCATGCCGCAGGCGACCTTGGCTTCCGATGCCCAGACGAAGACGGGCCGGGACGAGTTGATCCACTCCGAGCTGTTGGCGGCGGCGACCGACTCGTCCATCAGCTTCACCACCTGCTGCTTCAGATCGACGATGTTGTCGTTCAAGACCAGATTGGACGTGCCGACGACCCGGCAATAATCGCCTGTCGGACCTTCGATGATGTCGGCGGCATACCCCGTCGACCCGACTGCCAGCAACAGCGTCGCAGCGGAAACAAGCAGTCTTGCAGAACGTTTCATGTTTAGCTCCCCTAAATATTAGCGACGTATAACATAATCGCATGGTTGTGCGCTATGCCGTTAGACCAGGTTTGCGGTTGTCTGATGCTGGGTTATGCCATCGTCGTAGAGCAGCGTGATCGTGTTGGCAGCGGGCAGGTTCGTCAGCGTTGCCACGTCGACGAAGTTGGCGCCGCCGGTGCTGCCGTTGGCATCGACACTGAGCGTACCCGTCCCCGCATTGTAGTTCACGAAGTCACCGATATTGGCTCCTCCAGGCGCCGTGTCAAACAGGGCGGTCAGGTCAATCTTGTCGCCATGTCCTCCCACGCCGCTGAAATCAGTGATGAGGTCCTTGATGTCGATATTCTCAAGCCGGAACGTATCGGCGCCGGCTCCTCCGGTCAGGGTGTCCTGGCCGAGACCTCCTATGAGAAGGTCGTTGCCGTCGCCGCCGCTGAGCAGGTCGTTGCCGGCTCCGCCGCTGAGGAAGTCATTGCCGCCCCGGCCGACGATGACGTCATTGCCGCCATTACCGCTGAGCTGGTCGATACCGGACGTTCCATAGATCTGGTCGGCCAGCGTTGGGTCACCGTTCACCGAGATCCCGGGATCACCAGGATTGTGCGAGAAGAAGGAGAAATTGACGGAGCGGGCCTGCCAACTGCCGCCATCATTGTCGAAGTAGGACAGGGTCCACGAGTCTCCGGCTGCCGGCGGATGCGCGATCAAGTAGCTGGCAAGCGTCGTAGCGGTGGCATTGCCTGCGCCATCGAGAAGGAAGATGTGATCGTAGTCGACCGTAGCCTTCATCTGACCCGTGGCCGGATCGTAGAACCAAGTCTGCTCGAAGGTCCCAGCGGTCAAATCGTCTTCTACTGCGGCGAAGTGATTGGTGCCAATTCTGATCTCGACCTGAACCTCCTGTTCACGATGCGACCCTGCGCTACTATCTCCGAACGCACCTGGGTTTCGCTCTGAAGGGTCAATCGGCGTATCAATCGGCGTCTTTTGGAAATCGGTATAGACGACGACAGTTGCGCTGTGAGGATCCGCCAATATCGCGTTTACCGTCGCTTGCGACAGAGCAAGCGTCGTGACCTGATCATTGCCCGACGTCAGCGGACTGCTGCCATCGCCAATCTGCGACGTGTCGCTGGGCAGGCTGGTCGGCGGCACTTCGTGGATGCCAACAGTCTGTGCAACGTGAGTGTGCCCGTCATAGACATCCAGCGACAGGTTGTTGTTGACCGTGTCAGTTTGCAATGCGGTCGGCCGATAAACCAGATCGTCCAGCAGGTTGATACCGCCGGACGGATTATACAGCACCGTGCCGGCTGTCAGGGCGATATAGGTCACGCCGTTGAAATAGAACGTGCCGGTGGGGATCGTTCCCGTAGCGGTGACGATGAGGTTATCCCCGTCCGCATCCGTCGGAATGGAGACCAGCAGCGGATACCCATTCGGATAGCTGGGCGTGCTCAAGGTCTGCTGCGCCGGGTCGCTCGACATCCAGTTCTGAGTGTTCGCGACTACGGGCGCGTCATTGATGTCCGTCAGGTTGATGGTCAGCGTCGTCGTCGACAGGTCGCCGTCACCATCCTTGATGGTGTAGACGAACACGTCCGTGGTGTTCGCGTTGATGCTGTGGGCCGTCGACTGGTAGGTGTAGGAGCCGTCGGCGTTGAGATGCAGCGTGCCGTGCAGGCCGGCAATGTCGGTGTTGACACCGGTCGTCACCGCCGTTGTCGTGTTGCCGCCCGCAGCCCGGACGCCGTCGATCGTGGCACCATCTGCCCCGGCCACGTCGTTGATCAGAACGCCGGCCGCAGCAGTCACGGTCAGCAGCGCGCCTTCATTGACATTGCCGCTGTCGGCATGGGCCGTCGGCACGTCGTCGGTGACGTCGATGGTGATGGTGTTGGTGATCGTGTTGCCGTTGGCGTCGGTGGCCTGGTAGGTGA
>NZ_RZRA01000058.1:0-10756 GCF_003998945.1 Mesorhizobium sp. M7A.F.Ca.CA.003.01.2.1
CTGAGCGGCAGCGCCTTCATCACCGGCAGGCCATAGCGGGCTTTGACCTCGGCGACGCGCTCGGGCGTTTCCGCGCCGTGCAGCTGCAGCATGTCGGGCTGCATTTTGGCAACGATTTCATCCAGGAAGGCGTCGCCGGCATCGACGGTGACGGCAACCGCCATCGCCTTGCCGCGCGCGGCCTCGCGCAGACGGCCAGCCTCGGCAGGTTCGACATAGCGCGGGCTTTTGGCGAAGAAGATAAACCCGACATGGCTGGCGCCGCCGGCCAGCGCCGCGGCCATTGCCGCGTCGGTCTTCAAGCCGCAGATTTTGATGTCGAGTGCCATGGCGCGGGAATTGGCATGAAAAGCGATAAGAGTCGAGAAAAAGCATGCTGTTTGCCGGCACGGCCAAAGGCGCTACCTATGGATGGACAGGACGCAAGGCGGGAGCACGATCATGGCCGACAGAACCGTAGCCGAACTCAGGCAGAAGATTGCGCAGGCGCGCGAGGTCATCGCGCACCTGATCGACAAGGCCGCCTTCAATGGCGCCGAGGCGCACCGCGCGCTCGACTATTTCGGCGGCGATGAGTTCGACGGCAATTTCCTGCCGTGGCCGCATCATGGCGATGAGGGGTTGCGGCCCGAAGACTTGAACGCCGCCAACGACGATTGAGCGATCTACTCGAACATGATCGCTTGCAGCGCACCGCCATTGCGCTTCAGCCAGTCCTTGCAGCGATCGGTGTCGGGGCAGAGCTTTTCGCACAGTTTCCAGAATTTCGGGCCGTGGTTCATCTCCTTGAGATGCGCCACTTCATGCGCGACGAGATAGTTGATGACCGGCGACGGCGCCATCATGATGCGCCAGGAAAAGGACAGATTGCCTTCGGAGGTGCATGACCCCCAGCGGCTTGACGTGTCCTTGAAGCGGATCGCCTTGGCGCGCTTGCCAAGCGCCTCGGTGTGCTTGGCCACCAGCTTCTCGATTTCCTTCTTGGCCTCGCGCTTGAGGAAATCGGCGAGGCGGCGCGGCAGATGTATGCGGTCGCCATGCACGATCAAGAGCGGACCACGTTCGTCGCGCGACACGGTGACGGTGCCGCGCTTTGACGGTTCATGGACGATGCGGTGCGGCACGCCGCGCACCGGGATCCTGATGCCGGGCCGCACCTGCGGCCGCGTCGGCACCTTGGCCAGTCGCTGCTCCAGCCAGTCCTGATGCCGCTCGAGGAACCTGTCCACTTCGCCGCGGCGCAGGCCTGGCGGCACGGTGATGCGCAGACCCTGGCCGCCTGAATCGATACGCAGCGTCATTCGGCGCGCCCTGGCGCTCTCGACGATCTTGAGCGGCAGCGTGCGGCCGGCGACGCAATATTCGCGCTCCACGACAGGCGTGGGCTTGGGCTTTGCCAGATTGCGAAAGAAGCCGAGAGTCATGGGGGGACGATACGCGATTCGAGAAAAACGACTAGAACAAAAAAGAAACGGCGCCGCTCGCGCGACGCCGTTTTTTCACGATGTGACCAGTCGCCGGATCTCAGTCGTCAAGCAGGTTCGAACCCTTGCCACGCTTGGTGGTCGTCGTTCCGGTGCTCGGATCGGTCTTCGTCGGCGCCGTCGACTTGTTGCGGTTGGCCATGAAGCGGTCGAACTCGTCCTGGTCCTTGGCGCGGCGCAATTCGCGGGCGTATTCGTCGAACTGGGTCAGCATCTCGTCGAGCTTGCGGCGCTCTTCGTTCAGCCGCTCAAGTTCCTTTTCGCGCCAGTCGTCGAAAGCGACGTTGCCGGTGCGGGCGGAACCATTGCCCCAGCGCGCGGCCTTGTCGGAACCGCGGCGGCAACCGGCGAAGATGCCGTCGGTCGCGCGGTTGACGTCACGCTTGAAGCCATCGAGGCGGTCGCCCCAGATGATGTAGGCGAGCATGGCGAAGCCGAGTGGCCAGAACACCATGAAACCCACAACCATCAACGCGATGGTTGCCGGCGTCCAGGCCGGACGGATCAATGCGGATGTGTTCATTTTCTCCCATTCCTTCGGTTGGAGACAGCCAAACCCGGCTGCGTGGAATCGAAATGGGAAGAGAAAAACGGCGATTCAAGACAATGTCCGCCAAATCCGGACAAGCATCTGAAATGTTTATCGCTTTTTGATCATTTCGAGGAAAAGCACGACCAGCCCGGCAATCAGGCCCCAGAATGCGGCGCCAACGCCGAACAGCGTCAGACCCGACGCGGTGACGACAAAGGTGACGGTGGCAGCCATGCGATCCGCCTCTTCCTTCAGCGCGATAGAAAGCGCGTTGGCGAGCGACGCCATCAGCGCCAGGCCCGCCACCAGTACGATCAGGCTCTGTGGCAGCACCGCGAAGATCGCCACCAGCGAAGCGCCGAAAATCGCAAAGATGAGATAGGCGAGCGCATAGAACGGCCCGGTCTTCCAGCGCTCGGCGGGGTCGGGGTGGACGTCCGGCCCGGTGCAGATCGCCGCCGAGATCGCCGCCAGATTGGTGGTCGAGCCGCCGAACGGCGCCGACAGCAGCGAAAACAGGCCGGTGACGCCGATCAGCGGGCCGGGCTCCGGATGGTAGCCGGCGGCGCGCAGCACGGCGAGGCCGGACAGGTTCTGCGAAGCCATGGTGACGAGATAGAGCGGCAGTGCCAGCCCGATCACCGCCTTGGCGGTGAAATCAGGCGCAATCAGCGTCAGCGTCGACAGTTCCGGTGTCGGCAGGCCGCCGACACGGCCGGTGAGGAAAGCGGCGAGGCCACCGCCGATCAGCACCGCCAGCACCGACAGCGCCGGGTTGAACAGGCGGATGACGAAGAAGGCTGCAATCAGCGGCAGGATCAGCCACGGGTCGATGGGAATGGTCTTCACCGCATTGAGCGCGAAGGTGACGACGATACCGGCCAGCATGCCCGAGGCGACGGAAGGCGGTATTCTCGAGATCAGCTTCGTCAGGGGCCGAAACAGCCCGGTGGCGATCAGAAGGACGCCGGTGACGATGAAGGCGGCGACGGCCTCACCCATCGAAAAGCCGCTCGATGCCGCGATCAGCGCCAGGCCCGGCGTCGACCAGGCGGTGATGACTGGCATTTTCGTGCGCCATGACAGCCACAGGCTCTCGATCGCCATGGCCAGGCAGATCGTCGTCACCCAGCTTGCCGTCTCGATCTGCGTCGCGCCGACTGCGTTGGCGGCGGCGATGACGATGGCCAGCGTGCCGCCGAAGCCGACGATCGCCGCGACGAAGGCGGATATCGGAATGGAAAGGCGCATCAGTTTCCCCTCTGCGCCATCGCATCGACGGCCCGCACCAGCATGTCGAGATCCTGCGGTCGCGACAGGCGATGGTCGCCGTCAGGGATCAGCGACAGGGTCACGTCGTCGGCGGGCAGCAGGCTGACCAGCTTCAGTGCATGGCTTGCCGGCACATCCGCATCGGCCAGGCCCTGCAGGATATGCACCGGGCAATGGGTGTCGATCGGGCCTGTCATTGTCAGGTTGTCGCGCCCGTCCTCGATCAGGGCGCGGGTGTAGATGTAGGGTTCCGTGGAATAGTCCGACGGCTCTTCGAAGAAACCTTTTTTGGCGAGATCGCGCTTCTGCGCCTTGGTCAGCACCGGTTCGATCAGTTCAGCGGTAAAATCCGGTGCCGGCGCCAGCAGCACCAGGCCGGCGACGTTGCTGTCATCAGCCTCGCGCAATTCCTGCACCATGCGCAGCGCGATCCAGGCGCCCATCGAGGAGCCGACCAGGATCTGTTTGCCCTTGGTGAAATGCCGGAACACGGCAAGGCTTTGTGCAAGCCATGTCGAAATCGTGCCGTCGGCAAAGGCGCCGCCGGATTCGCCATGGCCGGAATAATCGTGGCGCAGAAAGGCGCGGCCTTCTTTTGCCGCCCAGTCCGACAGCGTCTGCGCCTTCGCGCCCAGCATGTCCGACTTGTAGCCGCCGAGCCAGACGATGCCGGGCGCAGAGCCAGCAGTATGGCGCACCGCGATGCGCGATCCATCGACATCCATAAAGACGGGGGGCGTTGCGGTCATGGCTTTTTCCTCAGGCCCTCTTCTGGCGCGGGATTCTTGTGGCACGGTCGGTGGCGTGGCGAAAAGTGCTCACTATGTTCTTTGTTTGGTGCAGGACAGCGATCAGGGTGATTTTCTGTCAATGCTGTGCTATTGACTCCGCCCGCGCGCTCACCACATTGGCGCGTCCATGCATCAACACTGACAAATCCTGAACGAAACGGCCAAGGAGACCACGACCATTCGCAGACCTTTCAAAGCAGCGGCGCCGACCAAGGATGGCCCGCGCTCCAACCGTGACATCCGGGTTCCCCGGGTCCAGCTTATCGACGCCGAAGGCCAGAACCGCGGCGATGTTTCCATCAACGACGCATTGCTGCTGGCCGAAGAGGCCGGGCTCGATCTCGTCGAGATATCGCCCAACGCGGTGCCCCCCGTCGTCAAGATCCTTGATCTCGGCAAGTTGAAATACGCCAACCAGAAGAAGGCGGCCGAGGCGCGCAAGAACCAGAAGGTCATCGAGATCAAGGAGATCAAGATGCGCCCGAACATCGACAGCCATGACTACGAGACCAAGATGAAGGCGGTTCGCCGCTTCTTCGAGGAAGGCGACAAGGTCAAGCTGACGCTGCGCTTCCGTGGCCGCGAGATGGCGCATATGGAACTCGGCATGCAGCTTCTGAACAAGGTCCGCGAGGAAGTGGCGACGATTGCCAAGGTCGAAGCGGAACCGAAGCTCGAAGGCCGCCAGATGATGATGGTGCTGTCGCCGCGCTAAGATCTGCATCGGCGCGTATCTAGGATCACGATGACGTCAGGCTTGGCCATCGCGCTTAAATCCGCCTGAATCACATCGCAAGGCGTCCCGGCGATCGGCGGGACGCCTTCTTCTTGTTCAGACGCTGCGATCGCCGGCAAAATTCCTGACGATCGGATTCACTATGGTCGATGAAGTCAAGGTTTCGGACGTGGACTTCAAACGCGGGCTGGGCAATTACCAGCATATGCGCCGCATAGTGCTTGCCGTTCTCGTGGTCGTGCTGTTTGCAGCATTGCTATTTGGCCAATCGACGTTTCCGCCCGACACAGCCGTGCACGAGACGATCGAAATGTTCGGCGTGCTGCTGATTTTCCTCGGCATCGTGGGCCGCCTTTGGGCGACACTCTACATAGGCGGGCGCAAATCGTCCGAGGTGGTGACTGGCGGGCCTTACTCGATCACCCGCAACCCGCTCTATGTGTTCTCGACCGTAGCCGCAGCCGGTGTCGGCGCGCAGATCGGTTCGTTCTCCGGTATCATCCTCTTCGGGCTTTTGTGCGCGGGGGCGTTCCATATCGTCATCCTGCGCGAGGAGAAGTTCCTCAAGGAAGCGCTCGGCGCGCCGTATCAGGCCTATCTGGCGCGGGTGCCGCGCTTCTTCCCGAAACTGTCGCTCTACCAGGAGGGCGATACCGGAAACTTCAAGCCGCGCCTGCTGTTGACCACGCTGCTCGACGGCCTGGTGTTTCTGATCGCGCTGCCGGCCTTCGAATTGATCGACGGCGCCCAGCTGTCAGGCATGTTGCCGGTCTGGTTCACGCTGCCCTGACGAGGACACAGCGCCGCATCTCCACAGGTGTTGCGCGCGGGCCGTCTTTGACGTATAGCACCGCCGTTCAAGAAAACCGCCCGGCAGGGCATGCCGTGGCGGTTTCATTTGCTTTTCGGGCTTTGGTCGGCCTGAAGCGAACAAGAAGCGCGATAGTGCGCCAACAATACGGAGTAGCAAAATGCCCAAGATGAAGACCAAATCGGCCGCCAAGAAGCGGTTCAAGATCACAGGTACGGGTAAAGTCCTGTCGGCTGCGGCCGGCAAGCGTCACGGCATGATCAAGCGTTCCAACAAGTTCATTCGAAATGCCCGCGGCACGATGGTTCTGGCTGAACCGGATGGCAAGAAGGTCATCAAGAATTTTCTGCCGAACGGCCTCTAAGGCATTCGGTCCGGACACGCATTTGTTTTACGCAATTCCGAACGGAAAACCGCAAGGCACTTTTCCTGGAATTGCTTTTAAGGAGATCATGACATGGCACGCGTAAAAAGAGGCGTCACTTCGCACGCCAAGCACAAGAAGGTCCTGAAAGCCGCGAAAGGCTTCTACGGCCGCCGCAAGAACACCATCCGCATCGCCAAGCAGGCGGTGGAAAAGTCGCTGCAATACGCTTACCGCGACCGCAAGAACCGCAAGCGCTCCTTCCGCGCGCTGTGGATCCAGCGCATCAACGCCGCGACCCACGAGCATGGCCTGACCTATGGCCGCTTCATCGACGGCCTCAACAAGTCGGGCATCGAGATCGATCGCAAGATCCTGTCGGACATGGCCATCCACGAGCCGCAGGCTTTCGCGGCCCTGGTCGCCAAGGCCAAGGTGGCGCTCGAATATCTGAAGAACACCACGCCGAACGCTTTTGAAAGCGCTGTCGCCTAAGACCAGCGCTTCCCAAGCATTCGCAATTCTGATTTGGGGAACCCGCGCTGGCACGGCTGGCGCGGGTTTTTCTTTTGCCTGATCCTTGGAGTGATTTCACTTTAGGAGTGACTTTCACTTTGAGGCCGACCTCCCAACGCAGCGAGTTTGACCGTGAACGACGCAACCACTGGCCTGGATACGCTTGAAAACTCACTTCTGGCCGAGATCGCCTCGGCCGCCGATGAGCCGGCCATCGAGGCCGTGCGCATCGCTGCTTTCGGTAAGAAGGGCAGCGTGTCCGAGATGCTGAAGACACTTGGCGCCATGACCGCCGAGGAGCGCCAGATCAAAGGCCCGGCCATCAACGGCCTCAAGAACCGCGTCACCGACGCGCTGACTGCCCGCAAGGCTGAGCTCAAGGATGTGGCGATCACCGCCCGCCTCGCCGCCGAAAAGGTCGACGTGACGTTGCCGGTGCGGCAGTCGCCGGCCGAGCGCGGCCGTATCCATCCGATCAGCCAAGTCATCGACGAGATTGCCGCGATCTTCGGCGATCTCGGTTTCTCCATCGCGGAAGGTCCCGATATCGAGACCGACTATTACAATTTCACCGCGCTGAATTTTCCCGAAGGCCACCCGGCGCGCGAGATGCACGACACCTTCTTCTTCCAGCCGGACGAGAAGGGCGAGCGCAAGCTTTTGCGCACGCACACTTCGCCGGTGCAGATCCGCACCATGGAAACGAAGAAGCCGCCGATCCGCATCGTCATTCCTGGCAAGACGTACCGGCAGGATTCGGACGCCACCCACTCGCCGATGTTCCATCAGGTCGAGGGGCTGGTGATCGACAAGACAGCCAACGTCGCCAACATGAAGTGGGTGCTGGAGGAGTTCTGCAAGGCCTTCTTCGAGGTGCCGCAGGTTAAGATGCGCTTCCGGCCGTCCTTCTTCCCGTTCACCGAGCCAAGCCTCGAGGTGGACATCCAGTGCGATCGCTCGCGGCCCGGCGAGGTGCGCTTCGGCGAAGGCTCCGACTGGATGGAGATCCTCGGCTGCGGCATGGTGCATCCCAATGTGCTGCGCCATGGCGGTCTCGATCCGGACGAATATCAGGGCTTTGCCTGGGGCATGGGCATAGACCGCATCGCCATGCTGAAATACGGCATGCCGGACCTGCGCGCCTTCTTCGATGCAGACGTGCGCTGGCTGTCGCACTACGGCTTCCGGCCGCTCGACATGCCGACTTTGTTCGGAGGCCTGAGCGCATGACAGCGCCCTATGCCGGCGGCTGCCGCTGCGGCGCCGTGCGGTTCGAGGCCTCTGCCGAACCGCATCACGTCAGCTACTGCCATTGCGGCGATTGCCGGCGGGCCAGCGGCGCGCCGGTGTCGGCCTTTGTCGGCTTCCTGGTCGATCAGGTCGCGTTCACCGGCAAGGCGCTGAAGATGTATGAGAACGGCCCGGTGACGCGCTCTTTCTGCGGCACCTGCGGCTCACCCATCGCCTATGTCGACGAGCGGCTGGAAGAAGACATCTACTTCATGCTCGGCGCCATGGACATGCCGGCCGATTTCCAGCCGACGCTGCATGCCTATATCGGCGAGCAGCTTGCCTTCCTGCATATGTCCGACGACCTGCCGAGACATCTGAAATCAAGCGTCAAAAGACCAGACGGAACAGTCCCATGAAATTCACCCTCTCCTGGCTCAAGGACCACCTCGAGACCGACGCCACGCTCGACGAGATCGTCGAGCGGCTGACTTCGATCGGTCTCGAAGTCGAGCATGTCGACGACAAGTCGAGCCTGAAACCATTCGTCATCGCCAGGGTGCTGACGGCGGTTCAGCATCCCGATGCCGACCGGCTGCGCGTGCTGACCGTCGACACCGGCGACGGCAAGCCTCCGGTGCAGGTCGTTTGCGGCGCGCCAAACGCTCGCGCGGGCCTGATCGGCGCCTTTGCCGCGCCCGGCACCTATGTGCCCGGCATCGACGTAACGCTGACGGTCGGCAAGATCAGGGGCGTCGAAAGCCACGGCATGATGTGTTCCGAGCGCGAGCTGGAGCTGTCCGACGAACACAATGGCATCATCGACCTGCCTGAGGATGCGCCGGTCGGCACCAGCTTCGCCGCCTATGCGCACATCGACGATCCGGTCATCGAGATCAACTTGACGCCGAACCGGCCGGATGCCACCAGCGTCTACGGCATCGCCAGGGATCTGGCGGCGAGCGGGCTTGGCCGCCTCGTCGGCGGCGCCATCATGCCGCATGTCGGCAATGGCATGTGTCCGATCAAGGTGACGATCGAAGCGCCGGAGCTTTGCCCCGGCTTCGCGCTCAACTTGGTCAAGGGCGTCAAGAATGGACCCTCGCCAAAATGGCTGCAGCAGCGGCTGATCGCCATTGGGCTGAGACCCATCAGCGCACTGGTCGACATCACCAACTACGTCACCTTCGACCGCGGCCGCCCGCTGCATGTGTTCGACGCCAGCAAGGTTGCCGGCAATCTCGTCGTGCGCCGCGCGCGCGATGGTGAAAAGGTGCAGGCGCTCGACGGCCGCGAATACACGCTGACGCCGGAAATGTGCGTCATCGCAGATGACAACGGCGTCGAGTCGATCGCCGGCGTCATGGGCGGCGAGCATTCGGGCTGCGACGAGAACACCTCAGATGTGCTGATCGAATCCGCCCTTTGGGATCCGATCACCACGGCGCGCACCGGCCGCACGCTCGGCATCATTACCGACGCGCGCTACCGTTTCGAGCGCGGCGTCGACCCCGAATTCATGGTTCCGGGCGTCGAACTGGCGACGAAACTGGTGCTCGATTTCTGCGGCGGCACGCCGACCGAAATGGAGGTCGTCGGTTATGCCGGTCACACGCCGAAGATCGTTTCCTTCCCGCTTTCGGAAGTGAAGCGGCTGACCGGCATCGAGGTTCCCAGCGCGGAAAGCCTCGACATCCTGTCGCGCCTCGGCTTCAAGCCGGAGGGCTCGGGCGATGTCGTCGATGTCGCCGTGCCGTCCTGGCGCCCCGACGTCGATGGCAAGGCAGACCTGGTCGAGGAGGTCATGCGCATCCACGGTGTCGACAACATCGCGCCGCAGCCGCTCGGTGCGCATGACGCGGTCAATGCAAAGATCCTCACCACGCTGCAGGTCCGTACCCGCACGGCCAAGCGCGCGCTTGCCGTGCGCGGCATGATGGAAGCCGTTACCTGGTCGTTCATTCCGGCCAAGCATGCCGAGCTGTTCGGCGGCGGCCAGACCGCGCTGAAGCTTGCCAACCCGATCGCCGCCGATATGTCCGACATGCGGCCCTCGCTGCTGCCGGGGCTGATCGCGGCTGCCCAGCGCAATGCCGACAAGGGTATTGGCGACGTGGCGCTGTTCGAAGTGTCGGGTACCTATGAGGGCGACGGCGCCGACCAGCAGCGGCGCGTCGCCGCCGGCGTGCGCCGCGGCACCGCCAAGCTCGACGGTTCCGGCCGCAACTGGGCCGGCAATTCCGGTCCAGTCGGCGTGTTCGACGCCAAGGCCGATGCGATCGCCGCACTTGAAGCCTGCGGTGCGCCTGTCGACCGGCTGCAGATCGAGGCCCGCGGCCCGGCCTGGTATCATCCCGGCCGTTCCGGCACGATCAAGCTCGGCCCGAAAACCGTACTCGGCACTTTCGGTGAATTCCATCCGAAGACGCTGGAGGGCCTCGATGTTTCCGGCCCGCTGTGCGGCTTCGAGGTCTTCGTCGATGGCGTGCCTGAACCGAAGGCCAAGCCGACGAAAACCAAGCCGAAACTGGAACTGTCGCCCTTCCAGGCGGTCAAGCGCGATTTCGCTTTCGTCGTCGACAAGTCGGTCGAGGCCGGCACGCTGGTGCGCGCAGCGCTCGCCGCCGACAAGAAGCTCATCACCGCCGTCTCGGTCTTCGATATTTTCGAAGGCGCTTCGCTGGGCGAGGGCAAAAAATCGATTGCCATCGAAGTGTCGATCCAGCCGGTCGAAAAGACGCTCACCGACGAGGATTTCGAGGCACTGGCCAAGCGCATCATCGAGAATGTCGGCAAGCAGACCGGGGGCGTTCTGCGGGGCTAAAAAACTTGCGAGCAGATGGCGAATCGCCCTCCAAAGGGCGATGGACCATCTGCGGTATTCCGGCCTTCCCCTTGAAGAACAGCGCGCGGCGTTTCTCGCCATCGTGTCTGCCGACCCGCTGTTATGCGACGCGGTGGCGCGGGCTCGCACGCTCGACCTGCCGGACTGGCTGGTGGTATCCGGCGCTCTCTACAAC